>CACXGR010000054.1 GCA_902767235.1 uncultured Lachnospiraceae bacterium
ACTGCCGGGGATCTGTGCGATGGCCGCATAGACGGCTTTCAGCGCAGGATCCAGCGCCGCCGCATCCTGCCCTGCCACGCGGGCCCTCTCGGTCCTGTCGACCGCTTTGGATCTGCCGACATACTCGGGATCTCTTCTGGAGAGTGTGAACTCCGCCAGGCCCAGGGGATTGGAGCGGAAGGAGGAAGTCTCGCCCGACGGGATCAGCTCGTCCGTGGTCGTAACTTCGTCCAGGATCTTGGAGCAGACCTTGAGCAGGATGTTCTCGCCCAGCGCCTCCATGCTCGGCCAGGGCTTGATGTTGGGGCCGTCGAACAGCTCCTCTGCTGCATCCGCTTTGCCATAGCCGTTATAGACTCTTGCCTTGTAGGCGGAATCATCGAAGTGATACTCCGGAACATTTCCCCAGCAGTCATACTGCTCTGCAGAGGTCAAAATACCGCCGTTCGCCGCTGTCGCCGCGATCGAGCGCGCGTCCATGAGCGCCACTGCGGACATCTGTCCGTTTCCGGGCTTGGAGCCTTCCCGGTTGGGGAAGTTCCTGGTGGTGTGGCGGACGGAGAGTCCGTTGTGCATGGGCGTGTCGCCCGCGCCAAAGCAAGGTCCGCAGAAAGCGGTCTTGACGATCGCGCCTGCCGCCATGAGATCCGCGACCGCGCCCTTTCTCGCCAGGTCGATGAATACCGGCTGGGAGGAAGGATATACGTCGAGGGAGAACTCGCCGAAGCCGCAGCTCTTTCCGCGAAGAAGGTTTGCCGCCTCGATGACGCTGCTGTAGCAGCCGCCCGCGCAGCCGGCGATGATACCCTGCTGCACCTGCAGCTTTCCGTCGGGCGTGATCTTGTCCGTCAGGGTATATTTTGCCCTGCCGCCGGCGACCTTCTCTGCCGCTTTCTCCGTCTCGCGAAGGAGATCGGGCAGATTCGCGTTCACCTCATCAATGGTGTAGGCGTTGCTGGGGTGGAAAGGAAGCGCGATCATGGGCTTGATCTTGCTCAGATCGACGTAGACGCAGCCGTCGTAGTAAGCCACGTCGGCGGGATCCAGTTCCTTGTAGTCCTCTCCTCTGCCGTGCATGGTCAGGTAGGCCTTGGTATCCTCATCGGTTCTCCAGACGGAGGACAGGCAGGTCGTCTCGGTCGTCATGACGTCGACGCCGTTTCTGTAGTCTGTGGACATGGACGCAACGCCGGGTCCGACGAACTCCATGACCTTGTTCTTGACATAGCCGTTCCCGAAGACCGCGCTGACGATGGCCAGAGCGATGTCGTGAGGGCCCACATAGGGCGCCGGTTTGCCGTCGAGATAGACGGCCACCACGCCGGGATAGGCGATATCATAGGTGTCCTCCAGCAGCTGTTTGACCAGCTCTCCGCCGCCCTCGCCGATGGCCATGGTGCCCAGCGCGCCGTAGCGGGTGTGGGAGTCGGAACCCAGGATCATCTTGCCGCATCCGGCCATCATCTCACGCATGTACTGGTGAATGACCGCAATGTGCGGGGGAACATAGATGCCGCCGTACTTTCTGGCCGCCGTCAGGCCAAACATGTGGTCATCCTCGTTGATGGTCCCGCCGACCGCGCACAGGGACTTGTGGCAGTTGGTCAGCACATAGGGAAGGGGGAACTTCTCCATGCCCGATGCTCTCGCCGTCTGAACGATGCCGACAAATGTAATATCGTGAGATGCCATGGAATCAAATCTGATCCGCAGCTTGTCCATATTGTCATTTTGGTTATGCGCTTTCAAAATAGAGTAGGCGATGGTACCTTTTTTGGCCTCCCGGGGACTTGCGCCCTTCAGCTCCGGTGCCCCTGCCGCCTCCGCCTCGGGGACGATCTTATTTCCGCCGACCAGGTAAACACCGCCGTCGTATAATTTAATCATGCATGGACCTCCTTCGTCTTCAAAATCATATTGGTCCTATTATAGATGAAAATCTCCGATCTGCCAAAGAATAATTGCATTATATACTTCCGTTTTCCTTTTATTTGCATTTTTGCTACAATAAATACAGTACTTATGCACCGGTTTTACCGTTTTGGAGAGAAAAAATGAAAAAAGATGAATTCCCGCATATCGAAATACGCCGCGATGACAAGGTCAAGAGAACGGATTCCTACACTGAATCCTGTCACTTTTTGATGCACCAGCATCTGAACGGCGCCGGACGCCTCTTCGGAGGCATCCTGATGCAGTGGATCGACGAGACAGCCGGATTCGTCGCCAGGCGCCACTGCAATTCCCACCTCGTGACAGCCTGTATCGACAACCTCAGCTTCAAAGAGGGCGCCCACCTCAATGATTTCATCGTACTCACCGGGCGGATCACCTATGTGGGCAACTCCTCTGTCGAGGTCCGCGTAGATACCTTCGTTGAAAGCCTCGAGGGCGAGCGCCGCCGGATCAACACCGCCTATGTCGTCATGATCGCCATCGACAAGGACACGGAGCGCCCCATCCGGGTGCCCCGCTACATTCCGCAGGATATGCGAGGCCGCGTCGAGTGGGAGAACGGCCGCAAGCGCCAGGAGCTGCGCAAGAAAAGGATGCAGGAAGGCTATTAAATGGCAGAATAAAGGGGCATGCCGCACTATCATCTGATGCGGCATGCCCCAATTTTTATTTTACAAACTCTGCGGCGTGCTCCACGTAGATCTGCTGCACAGCCGGAATGCTCCCCAGCCCCGCGATCTGCGTATCGATCTTTTCAAAGGATCCGTCTGCAGTGAACATATTCAGCCAGGAGTCTTCCTCCTCCCCGGCCATGTCATTGTTGGCGTGGTCGCCGGCGACGACCATCAGAGGCCTGAG
>CACXGR010000055.1 GCA_902767235.1 uncultured Lachnospiraceae bacterium
ATGACGCCGATGGAGCATCCGGAGATCGAGATCGTGCAGATCCGGTTCAACTACGTCGACTACGAGGATGCTTCCAGATGCTTCCGAAACCTGTTGTTTTACTTGTGATTTGTATCTAAGTGGTTTATGATTTTTGTAAGTCAATAACATATAGCATGTAGTCGTTATTTCGTTTTCTTATTGAAAGAGGGTGCCATGAAAATACTTGTATTATTAAAAGAAGTTCCGGTAGTCTCCGAAATCAGGATCGACCGTCAGAGCCTGACGATCGACAGAAGCGGAGTCGGCAAGATGATGAATCCGGCAGACCGGCATGCGATTGAGGCTGCACTGGCTCTGGCGGATGCAAAAGGCGGTGAGGTCACTGCCATGACCATGGGGCAGGAGAGCAGCGAAAGCATTCTGCGCGATGCCGCTTCCCTGGGTGTAAAGGCGGCGTACCGCCTGACAGACAGGCTTTTCTCAGGAGCGGATACTCTGACTACAGCAACCGTACTGAAAGCGGCCATCGATGCAACAGGTCCCTATGACGCTGTTTTCTGCGGTGCCAGTACCATTGACGGTGTGACCGGACAGATACCGGGCAAACTCGGCACGATGCTGGGCTGCGGTATTCTTACCAATGCCTGTAAGATCGAGATCGGAGACACCGGCCTGACGATCGACCGAAAGGCCGGGACCGGCTATGAGAAACTGTCCGCCGCATTCCCCCTGGTCTGCTCTGTGACAGAGGATGCCAATACACCGAGAAAGCCTTCGATCAAGGGCAGAACAGCTTCTAAAAAGCTGGTTATTGAAGTGATGGACAATGAGAAGCTGCAGATTCCTGCAGAAAGCCTGAAGAGCCCGTCCAGGGTCCTGGGATTATTCCCGCCTGCTGCGCTTGAAAAGGGTCAGATGATCCCGAGCCAGGATCCGGAAGAGGCTGTGTCAGAACTTGTCGGTATACTGCAGGGACAGGCTGCCTTTTAAATAAATGAGCAGCCAAAATTCCCTTATCCCATCAGAGAAATCCCATGCGGGAATTCTCCTCGGGTTTTTCGCCGCAAGCGCGGCTCAGAATTAGGAGGAAAACCATGAGTAAGCAGAATATCTGGGTATTTTTTGAATTGTCTGACGGCCGGCCGAAGAGAGTCTGTCTGGAAATGATGCAGAAAGCAAAGGAACTGGCAGAGGGGAGTTCTGAGAAGGCAGTTGCCGTGATCATCGATCCGGAACCGGAGGAGGCCGCCAGGGATGCCTTTGAATATGGCGCGGATCAGGTCCTGACAGTGCGGCAGAAGTTCTTCTTTGAGAGCGCGGCATATATTCTGGAGAAGCTGGCGGAAAAATACGAACCCAGGATCGTGATGATCGGCGCAACAACCGAAGGGCGGGATCTGGCGGCAGCCGCAAGTGTACGCCTTCACGCCGGGATCGCAAGTGAATGTACCGATGTGGTTATTACAGGAAGCGGTGTTTTCTGGATCCGCCCGTCCTACGACGGAAAACTGAACACCAACATCAGTATTGAAGAAGCTCCCATGATCGGTACCTTCAAACCGGGTATTTTCAGGCTGGGAGAGCCTGCAGTCGGCAGGAACGGAGAGACGGTGGAGGAAACGGTCGATGTGCCTGCCGGAGTCCTGCTCACACAGCTTCTTGGATTCACACCGGACGACGAGCTGACAAAAGCCAACATCGAGGATGCGGAGATCATCATCGCCGGCGGCCGCGGTGTCGGAAGCCGGGAGGGCTTTGACCAGCTCTATGAACTGGCAGCCGCGCTTGGCGGCAGTGTCGGCGCAAGCAGGGCTGCCGTAGATGAGGGCTGGATCGGAAAAGACTATCAGATCGGCATTACCGGCAAGACGGTTGCACCCAGGCTTTATATCGGCTTTGGCATTTCCGGTGCGCTCCCCCATGTGAACGGAATGAAGGAATCCGACATTATTGTGGCTGTCAATACAGATCCAAATGCACCGATTTTCAGCGTTGCAAATTATGGAATCGTTGCAGATCTGAATATCATATGCCCTGCTCTGACCAGAAAAATACTGGAGATGAAAGGGTAAGCTAAAAAAGAGTAAGACGTAAAAGGGCTGAGAATGCTGCCATTCTCAGCCCATTTTTTTCATCATCCATGTCTGCGGCCGGCTGCCCATGGTCATGGCGACAGGTATTCCGGACTACTTATTCGGCCGGCTTAAACTCATCCTTTCCGGCGCTGCAGAGCGGACATTCCCAACCATCGGGAAGATCTTCAAATGCTGTACCGGGAGCAATGCCGTTCTCTTCATCGCCGACAGCGGGATCGTAAACATAACCGCATACTTCACATTCGTACTTCATAGTATTCTCCTTTCGGGTATTGAGAAGTGGTTGATTTTCATTATCATTATACCATTCGGAATTGGACAATAAAAGGTTTTTTAACAAGGGAGATATCAGCCCAGGTATCCGCAAAAAGGCCCCGGTTGAGATGCTCGACCTTCCTTTGTATGCAATCATTTGATTATGAACACAGCGAGTTATATAATCCAAATATGCATCTATGCAAGTCA
>CACXGR010000056.1 GCA_902767235.1 uncultured Lachnospiraceae bacterium
AAGTAATCCCTGCAGGCGCGGTAGGTCTTCTCCAGGTCGAACTGCGGCAGGTGCGCGAAAGTCTCCGTCATGATCCGCCGCTCGTTCGCATCGGTGACGCCAGTCGCCTTCACGACGGCCTCGCGCATGGCTTTCTCGGGCAGGCCGTAAAGCTTCGCGGCGTGCAGATAGCCCGCCAGATAGACCGCCTCGGTGTCGGAGATCACGCCGTCCATATCAAAGATCACATACATCCGGTTTTTCCTCCCTTGCTGCATTCTTTCTGAACTCTGCCGGCTTACTGTTCAGAAGCCGGTTTACTCCATATCCGGCGGCGGGCCGTAGACATCCTCATTCTGGTTGTCTGCCGGGTCAAAATCTTCCGGCGGGCCATACACCACCGCGTTCTCATTATCTTCTTCCCGGAATTCGCCGGTCATTCCGGTATTTCCGTCATCGGGCTGATGACTCGGCTTTTGGGCCGAACAGGCGGCCGTCGCTAATGCCGCGGCGATGATCGCCGCGCCGGTAAGTGAATGTCTTAATTTCTTCATCACTGTCACGGCAGGGATCTGCGTCTGCCCTGCGCACTCCTTTCTCCTCCATTATACAGTAAAACCCGCCGGCAGCACCATAGCCGCGGGTGCCGGCGTCATCACTACGCTTTATGATACACAGTCCGGTGTCTGCGTTATACAAAACTGCTGTTTTTGGCGGCAAGAATTATATCCGTCATTATTCTTTACTTTTGCGGCAAAGAAAAGTAGGATATGACATGGACAAAGCCAATTGACATCGCTAACTTCAAGGAGCCCATTCTATGAACTACCAGGAACTCATGAACACATACAACACCGCCAATCCCTTCGCCAACAGCGTCGGCATCCATGTGACGCATGTGTGCGACGGACACGCCGAAGCCGAGGTGGAGATCGCCCCCATGCACGGCAATACGATTCAGTCCCTGCACGGCGGTGTCGCATTCGCGCTGGCCGATACGACCACCGGCTGCGCCGCGCGGTCCAGAGGACAGGCCTGCACGACCATCGAGGGGAAGCTCAACTACATTCGCGCTGCCACACTGCAGGACAAGAAACTGATCGGAACGGCGAATGTGATCCATTTCGGGCGCAAGACCATCGTTCTCTCCTGCGAGATCCGCAACGACAAGGACAAGCTCATCGCCACCGGCCTCTTTACCTACTTTGTCCTGGACAAGATCGGCCTGTGACCGCTGCCCCGCTCTTCCGGATCAACGCGCCCGCGTCGCGCCGGCGCGTCCGCGCGTCCCACGCCTACATCTTCCGGATCATGCACGCCACCGCGTAGACCAGCTTCTCCTCCGGTGTCTCCAGGCTGCATCCCAGCAGTTTTTTGATGTTGGCCATGCGGTACAGGATCGTGTTTCGGTGGATATAGAGTTCCTCGGACATCGCCTTGATGCTGCCTCCGTTGCGCAGATAGGACGCCAGCGTCACGAGGTACTCGCCGTTGTGCTCGCGGTCGTACTCGATGAGCGGCGCCAGCGGTTTTTCGGAGAGGTCGCCCAAAAGCGCGCGGTCCTCGACCAGGTAGAGCATCCGGTAGAGTCCCATCCGGTCAAAATATTGCAGCTTCCTCTCTCTTTTGACCGCCATTTCGACGGCCGCCCTCGCCCGCTTGTAGGCGAAATGCAGGTTCTCGATATCTTTGACTTCGTCGCTGACGCCGATGTACACGGTGCGGTCCGGCATTTTGCTGTGGACCCGCTCGGAGAAGGACTCGATGATCTGCCGGCACTCCTCCTCCCCGATCGCGTTCATGATGATCACGAAGTAGGAGGCATAGTAGAAGAAGTGCCCGTTGTGGGTCAGATTGGTCAGATAGAGCTGCATGCGGTAGGCGATCCGCTTGCGCTCCACCGTGTCCATCCTGTCCAGGTCCCCCGTGGAGACCAGCGCCACCCGGAAGGTCCCGTCCAGATCAAAATGCGGCAGCAGGTCCCGCGTGTACAGGTCCCGCGCCTCCGGCTCCTCGATGGCGTGGATCAGCGCGCCGGAGATCTGTTCATCCGTAGAGGACTGAAGGAAGATCCGGATCGACATGTCCTTGATCAGGTCCACCAGGAAGATCTCCCAGGGCACTGTCAAAAGAGGAAAATCATTGGCGTCGCAGTAGTCCTTCACGGACTGCGGTATCTCCATGATGTAATAGCCCGTGTTGATCAGGAGGCCGGCCGCGTTGTTGGCGTGCAGCTCCTTGACGAGCGC
>CACXGR010000057.1 GCA_902767235.1 uncultured Lachnospiraceae bacterium
AACAATTTTTAAAAGGTATTCTTTTGCCTGTTCAGAGGTCAGTCCCGAAATTCGTTCGAGTTCCTGCTGACGCTGCTCGCCAAGCTTAGAGACTTCGTCCCTTTGCTTGTGCAGTGATTCTTCCTTAGCCTGCAGGCTCTGCTCTTTGCGCTCAAGGGCGTCCATTTTTCTGTCTAAAGCTTCTTCCTTCTGCTGAACCCTGCGCTCATTCCTCTGCACTTCATTTCTTCGGTCGCGGATCTCCTTATCCAACTCATTCTTGGACCGGATGGATTCCTCCTTGACTTCCAAAAGTGCCTCGCGCTTCTGGTTCTCCGCAGTTGTAAGGGCCTCATCAATGATAGCTCTGGCCTTTTCCTGCGCATTGCCGATCGTCTCCTCCTGCTGCTTCTTACGGTAGTTGGAAGTAGCCAGAAAAGTGACCGGCACAGAGATTGCAAGTGCAATAATCACTGCTATAAGTGCAGTAATCATACAGGAGCACCTCCTTATTAATTTCGCGTTTCTCTGTCATTTCGGATCACATATACGCTTCATATGGCTTAAAACACGTATATGACCGCAAAACGCAGATTCGCACTAAATAATTTTATACACTAAATCCATCACTGTCAAGCGGTTCCGCTCTCATTGCGACCCTTATGGAAGACGTATTATATCCCTTTCGGTAAAGAAATGCCTGTATCTTGTTCCTCTCTTCGCGGCCGGCGGACGCCGGATCAAATCCGCGCTTTCTCATCAGTCTGCGGATCTGGCGGATCTCCGCCCCATTGCCGTGCTCCTCGCTATCCCGGCTGAGTACTTCTGAGATCACTTCCGGCGGCACGCCGCGGTTCTCCAGATCCGAGCGCATCCGCATTCGGCTCCTGTCCTCGCGGTGCGCATTTACGAAGTTCTCCGCATATCGGGCGTCATCCAGGTAACGCGCCGCTTTCAGGTCCTGCAGCGTCTCCTCGACGATCTCCTCCTTAAAGCCGGCGGACAGAAGCTTCTCCTTAAGACGCCTGCAGGTATAATCCCGCTGTGCAAGCAGCACGCCGCTCCTGCGCAGGCAGTCCTTCTTCTCATTGGTCCGGTCTTCCACGATCTTAATCCTGCTCCGCAGCCTCTTCGGCCGGCTTTTCCGGTGCCTGGAATGCGCCCTCCGGATCAAGTCCGTAGTGCTCTCTCACCTTGCGGTCCACCTCTGCCAGGATCTCCGGGTGGGCTGTGAGATATGCCTTGGCGTTCTCACGGCCCTGGCCGATCTTATTGCCGTTATAGTTGTACCATGCGCCGCTCTTATTGATGATGTCGCACTTCGCCGCGAGGTCCAGCACATCGCCCACATAGGAAATGCCCTTGCCGAACATGATATCGAACTCCGCCTCCTTGAAAGGCGGTGCAATCTTGTTCTTGACGACACGGATCCTGGTCCTGTTGCCGATCACTTCGCCGCTCTGCTTGAGGGATTCGATCCTTCTGACATCCATTCTCACGGATGAATAGAACTTGAGGGCGCGTCCTCCGGTGGTCGTCTCGGGGTTGCCGAACATGATCCCGACCTTCTCTCTGAGCTGGTTGATGAATACGACGGCGCAGTTGGATTTGCTGATGACCGCCGTCAGTTTGCGGAGCGCCTGGGACATCAGACGCGCGTGAAGGCCGACATGGGAGTCGCCCATGTCTCCGTCGATCTCTGCCTTGGGCACCAGGGCCGCGACCGAGTCGATGACGACGATATCGATCGCGCCGGAGCGCACCATCGTCTCGGCGATCTCCAGGGCCTGCTCGCCGCTGTCGGGCTGAGAAATGTACAGGTTATCGATGTCCACGCCTATATTCTTGGCATAGACGGGGTCGAGGGCGTGCTCGGCATCGATAAATCCGGCGATGCCGCCCCTCTTCTGCACCTCTGCGATCATATGCAGCGTCACGGTCGTCTTACCGGAGGACTCCGGTCCGTAGATCTCAATGATCCTTCCCTTCGGAATGCCTCCCAGGCCCAGGGCGATATCCAGGCTCAGGGAACCGGTGGGAATGGTCTCAATATTCATCTGCACAGAAGGGTCTCCCAGTTTCATGACCGCTCCCTTGCCGTACTGCTTCTCGATCTGCAGAAGGGCCGCGTCCAGTGCTCTCTTTTTCTGTTCATTATCTATACTCATTTGATCTCCTCCAAACTTGCGAACGTTTGTTCTTGTGTCAGTATATCATTGCGCACTGCCGCGCGCAAGCACTTTTGTCAAAAAATCGAAAATACATTCGATTTTACTGTCCCGATTCAGTTTCGTGAAAGTCAAAGGAAAATGCCGGATCCCGGCTCAGATCAGCGTCAGATATAAAGACCGGAAGCAAATGCTTCCGGTCCCATTATCCATTCAAAGTACCCACCCTGTCAAGACCGGCGGCCCCGGACAGATCAGATCACGAACTCCCTCAGCTTCCGCTTCGAGATCTGCAGTTCGGACAGCACGATCCCCCTGAACTGCTTCTGCTGCGCAGTCAGCGCCATGAGCTCCTCCACGCTCCAGATCTCTTCCTTGTAGATCCGATGCTCTTTTCTGAAGAGCCCTTTCTGCACGACGGGGACATTCAGCTTGATGCGCGCCCCCAGTCCCGCGTATACTTCTGCGGCCGGCTGGTCCGGCGTCAGGTAATAGAGATGGCTCTCCAGCGTGGTCCCGGGGTCTACATCCTTCACCAGGTACTGCCTGCATACGGCCTTGAAGCGGGTGTAGGTGTCCTCATTCTCCAAAAGCTCCCTGTAGGAGCTCTTCACGCCAAAATACAGGCGGTATATATCCTGCAGCATGTACTTAAAATCATTGTCCGTCATTGTATGTCTCCGATCGCGTTTCCGGAAAGCTTGATCACTTCCTCGATCTCATCGGGATCCATCTTGTACTCGTCCGCAAGCTCCTGCACGCTCACCTTTCTGCCGAGCATCTGAGCCAGTTCTTTCGCCCTGTCCGCGAGGAGATTGACTTTATCTTCCACTTCCTTTTCCACGGCCTTCTCGTCCAGATTCTGCGCGATCAGATCCTCCATTGCGTCCATGATCCTGCGGCCCAGGTATCCGTCCACCTCTTCGGGCTTTTCCAGCGGCGCCAGCTGGGTCACCGCCCTGAGCAGCGCTTCATTCCCTGTTCCGATCAGGTCCTCCACATATACGCCCTGCCCCGCATAGAGCCTCGCGATGTCTATGACCTTTCTCAGGGAACACTCCACCAGGCGGCTCTGCGCGCCGGCATCCCCCGCCATGGCGGAGAGCCGGACAGCATCCAGGACATTGTCGGACGGCAGTTCGATCGTTCCGATCATCGTCTCATATTCGGCGAGATAATCTCTCTCTTCCTGCGTGGACACCTCCTCAAAGGAGAGCGCCTCTCCGATCCCGATCCCGCTGCTTTTCAGGTAATCCTTTACCTGCTTCTGCTGCGCCCCGTCGAGATCGAGGTCCGCGAAAGCCTTCTCAAGTTCGGCCTCTGTTATGAATTTTCCGTTTTCGTCTGCCTTTGCTTTTGTCTCGCGAAGTTTCTTTAGAAATAATACCTGTTTTTCTCTGTCATCCATCTGAAAATATACTCTCCTGACTCCTTATGCTGTGACCGGACCCGTGCGGCCTCTCACCTCCCGCCGCGCTCAGGGCTGGATGTGCGGCCTCTCGCCCGCTTTCACATGGACATGCGTAAAGAGATGGTCCTGGCAGTATTCCAGACCGCCCTCGCATTTGGAACAATAGCGGAATTCCAGGTCCGGGTATTCCGCCTGGGTCCTGCCGCAGATCGCACACTTGTGGACCACGCCGCCCCGGGATGCGGACCTCCCTGTCAAAATATCGCCGCGTCTTCTGCCGGCGCCCGTCCCGGCGCTTCCTCCTCCGTTTCCTCCAAAGAGGCCCGCCAGCTTGTTCTTTCCGATGCCGCTGTTTATGGGTCCTTTAAAGCGCACATACAGGATCGCGATATTGAGGAAGGTCGCCAAAATGGCGAACTTGCCCGCCATGGGGGAGATAAAGAACTCGTAGACGAGGTAAGCCACGTCCAAAAGCCCCAGCCACTTCACCTTCATCGGGATGATGAAGAACATGAGGACCACCGCATCCGGAAATGTCAGCGCGTAGGCGAAGAAGATACCCATGTTTATGTAATAAGTAGAAAATGCCAGCGAATAGCTTCCGAAATAGCCGGCCGGCCCCACCTGGGCGATCAGGCTACCTTCCAGAAGATACGCCGCGCCCATCCACACAAAGGACGCCGCGACGGTCAGCAGTATCCCCGTGAAGATAAACACATTGTAGCGCCAGACACCCCAGACCCTCTCCAGAGACGTCCCTATGCTGTAATAGAAGAACAGCATGATCGCCACAAAAAAGAGATTGCTGGTCTGCGGCGGGATCAAAAGCCAGGACACGATCCTCCAGATCTGTCCATGCACGATCGCGTAGGGATTCAGCGACATATAATACAGTATGTTGGCGTTAAAATAATAGATGGCATATCCGAGCAGATACAGTATGATCAGCTTCAGCGACAGATCACGCACTGCATATTTGCCGTATTTTCTCTCCATATCACTCATATTCTTCACCCTGCGGAAAGCGCCCTCTTCCGGCACGCGGGAAGCGCTCCCTCTCACTCTGTTTTGCCTTCAGGAAACCTATTGAGTCATTTTATCATCGCCAGGGGCAATTGTAAACGCAGTGTCAATTGTAAACG
>CACXGR010000058.1 GCA_902767235.1 uncultured Lachnospiraceae bacterium
CCCAGCACAGCCGCCATGCTCATTGCATTCATGCACTTTTCGGACCGGTCGAACTGCGCCTGCCTGTCGGGATCCCTGTTCCTTTCAACGAAGATGCAGATAAAGAGCTTTAACATATAGGCAAAGGTCAGGCCGCCCGAGATCAGGAAGATCCATTCGCCGATCGCGAGCAGCGTTGATAACCGGGCAGCAGTGTCCGTACTGATCGTCTCCAGACCGCTCTCAGAGATCTCCCGCATGACATGGACCGCCTCCACGATGCCCTCGTGGAGCAGTGTTTTGCTGATATATCCGTTGAAGAGCGGAACACCGCTGATCCCCAGGCCGCCCAGGGCAAAGGCGATCTTAAGCGGCCATTTGTTCCGGCCCCAGCCGCGGATGTCGTCCAGCGTCAGAGCGTGAAGGTTCATGACGACCACGCCCGCACACATGAACAGGGTCAGTTTGAGCAGGGAGTGGTTGATCATGTGCTGCACGGTTCCCGCGAGCGCCGTCATCGCAGCCTCCTGACTGCCGGCCGCCCCCATGAGCACCGTTGCCGCGATCCCTGTCAGGATGAAACCGATCTGGGACATGGAGGAACACGCCAGTGTGCGCTTGAGGTTTACGGAGAAGAGCGCGAGAAGGGCGCCCAGAAACATCGTCACCATGCCCGCCGCCAGCACGATCCTGCCGAATCGCTGCTCTCCGGCCAGCATGTAAAGCGCTGTCATCAGGATCCCGTAGACGCCGACCTTGGTCAGGATACCCGACAGAAGCGCGGACGCGGGAGAAGGCGCTGCCGGATGGGCCTTGGGAAGCCACACGTGCAGGGGAAACATGCCGGCCTTGGCACCGAATCCCAGAAGGATCAGGATGCCCGCCGCCAGGATCCGCGGCTGTGCGCGGCTGTCCGCAGAGGCACCGGCGCCTCTGAGCGCCTGCGAGAGTTCCGCAAAGGAGAGCGTACCGGCCGTGCGGTCCACCAGCACCAGGCCCATGAAGAGAAGCAGTCCGCCGATCACGGCGATGAACAGGTAGGTATAGCCGGCCCGGATCGCCGCTGCCGTCTCCTCGTGAATGACCCAGGTAAAGGAAGTAAAGGACAGCACCTCGAAGAACACGAAGGCTGTCATCAGGTCCGCCGAGAGCATGACGCCCTCCACCGCTCCCAGCGTGAACAGCACGAAAAAGCGGTAGCGCCCCAGGTTCTCTCTCTCGTGGGCAAAATATTCCGGGGAGAACATCGTCGTCCCCACCCACATGAGCGCCGTGATCACGGCATACGCCGCCCGGAAAGGGGTCACGGAAAAAGTGAGCCCGCTGCCCGAAAGGATCCCGGGGATCACGAAAGAGAGCCCGCCGGCTGCCTCCCCTGCGGAAGGATACAGCGTTCCCGTGCCGGCACTGCCCGCCGCGGCGATCGAAAGCCCCAGCGCGCAGACCGTCACAAAGAGAGCCGCGATCTCTCCGGCTTTCTCATGGATTCTCCCTATGGCAGCCACCGCTGCAGCCCCGATCATGGGCCCAAAGACAATCGTCGCAATAAGCATTCCGCTCTCCATTCTGTCAGTTATTACAGCATTCCCTCGCCGATCGCTGTCAGGAAGGCCAAAATGGGCCCGGGCCAGACACCGAACACGATGTTAAAGACACCGAAGACACAGATCGGGATCAGCATGAGAAGACCCGCCTCCTTAACCTTGTCATCTTTGTAAAGGTCCTTGTCCTCTATCGGGAAGAAGGCTCTCACGCTGACGCTGATCGTGTACATCGCACACATAAACGCCGCTATGATTAGCGCGGCGACGCCTGCGTAAAGGATATAGGGGAGTACCGCAGATACTCTATCCGCCTCATTTTTCACTGCCATCGCCTCCGCCGCGCTTCCAAGGCCCGCTCTCAGGAGCTGCCACTTGGAGACAAATCCGCTAAAAGGCGGAATACCGGTCAGCGACAAAGCACATAGTGTGTAAGCTCCGAATGTCACGGGCATGCGCTTTCCGATCCCGGTGAGCTCATATATATACGCTCGCCGGGCCTGATGCATGAACGCGCCCGCGCACATGAACAGACTGATCTTGATAATGCCGTGAAAGAGCATGTGGGCCAGCCCCGCCTTGAGCCCCTGGGGTGTCATCGCCATGGCCCCCAGCAGCATATAGGACAGGTTGCTCATCGTCGAGTAGGCCAGTCTCCTCTTGAAGTGGCGCTCTCTGAGCGCCTGGGCCGCGCCGAAAAGGAGCGACAGGATGGCCGCGGTCAGGCAGACTGCCTGGGCTGCCGTCCCCCGCAGATAGTCCGCCCCGAATACGTAGTAGGTCATCCGCATGACCGCAAAGACACCGGAATTGACGACGGCCACCGCATGCAGAAGGGCCGTCACGGGCGTCGGCGCGACCGAAGCCGTAGGCAGCCAGTCGTGCAGAGGAAATACCGCCGCTTTGGCGCCGAATCCGAAAAAGCCCAGCACAAAGGCCAGCTGCATATATCGGATGTCATAGGCTCCGCTGATACTCCCTCCGTAGCGGAAGACACCGGCGTCCCCGAACATCGTGGTCAAAACGACCGCCATAAATCCCAGCGAGGCGCCTCCGATCGTGTACACCGCGTACTTTCGGCCGGCGAACATGCTCTCATGCCCGCCGTAATGGGCCACGAGAGGGATGGTCACCAGTGTCAGCATCTCGAAGAACAAATACATCGTGATCATGTCCGCCGAGTAACACACGCCCAGCGTCACGCCGTATGTCATGATGAAGAAGGCAAAAAAGCGATTGCGCCCCTCATCTCCCTTCATATATTCGAAAGCATACAGAAGGACCAGCGGCCACATCACGGAGATCATGACCGCGAACAGGTTGGCCATGCCGTCCACACAGAAGTTCACGGCAAATCCGCCCGTAAAGCTGTAGACCGTCACGGGCTCCCGCCGCACCAGGAAGGCGGCGGCCCAGACGCAGGCAGAAGTCGTCAGCGCGACCGCTTCGCACCATATCCTTCTGGTATTCACTTTACCAATGGGTCTGATCAGCATCACCAGTCCCCCCGCCAGGGGAAGCAGGATCGGGATCAGAAGAAACAAGGGACTCAAGATCGTTCTCCTCCCACATATAACTCTTTGCAGCGCTCTCCCGTCAGAATATCAGTCCGCCCACAAAACTGCTTCCGAACACGCCCACCAGAAGTGAACCGATACAGAGAATGAACATCGGGACCAGCATAAGGGCGTTCGGCTCCGCTTTCACCTCGTGTTCATAGCCGGTGGCGCCCCCCGGGAAATAGCCGTCCACCATGATCGGCAGCAGATATCCCGCCGTCAAAAGCGCGGAGATCAGAAGAACGGCAGGGCCCAGGTAGGCAAAAATGCCGGTCCCGCTGTCCATGGCTGCGGTCGCGATAGCCCATTTACTGGTGAAGCCGCCCATGGGCGGGATTCCCACAAGGGAGATCGAAGCGGCCGTAAAGCAGGCCAGCGTGAGGGGCATGATCTTTCCGATCCCCACGAGCTCGTAGACCCTGCGGATCCTTAATTTGTAGATGAAGACGCCGGCCACCAGAAACAGGCAGCCCTTGGCGCAGGCGTGACTGAATACGTGCAGCAGACCTCCCCGAAGGCCCTCCTCCGACAGGAGCGACAGGCCCAGCATGATGTAGGAGATCTGGCTGACTGTGGAGTAGGCCAGCCGCTTCTTGACGACGACCTCCCCGAAGGCCATCGTGGACCCCATGAGGATCGTCAAAAGCGCAAGACACATCCAGGCGTACTGCACCCAAGTCCCCCGGATCGTCTCCGCGCCCACCGAAAAGTAGACGAGACGGATCACCGCCAGAACGCCGCCCTTGGCGATCATGGCCGACAGGAGCGCAGAGGCAGGTGCCGGTGCGATGGGGTGCGCCGTGGGAAGCCATCCGTGCATCGGATACATACCGGCCTTGGCGCCAAAGCCGACGATGCCCGCGAAGACCGCAATGAAGAGTACCGTCTCGCTGCCGCTGTATCTGGCCGGATCCAGAAAGCCTCCGAAGACGAAGGCACCGGGGTCCGCCGCAAAGTGGTAGACGAAGAAGATGGCGAGAAGGCCCATCATGGCACCCGCAACGGAATAGAACAGATATTTGAGGCCGGCAGCGACCGCCTCCCTGGTCCTCTCATGCAGTACCAAAGGCATAGAGGTCAGGGTCAAAAACTCGAAACTCAGGTACATCGTGACGAGGTTCGCCGAAAAGCACTCTGCGATGAGCGCCCCCATGGAGATGAGGTAAAATGCATAAAAGAGCGGGATCCTCTCCTCCATCTTCATGTACTCGAAGGAGTAGAAAAGGACGCATGTGTACAGGAGCAGCGTCACCGCCAGAAAGCACCGGCTGAGCGTATCCGCCCTGAAGGCGATCCCCACGCCTTCTGCCAGGTCCCCCAGATGCAGCTCCGCGTCTCCCGCCGCGGCAAAAGCCGCCGTGATGTCCGTCACGAGCACACTCAGGGCATAAAATGTTTTTCTGGTGCGGTCGCTGGCATGGATCGACGAAAAGACGATTCCCGCTGCCGCCGGTATAAAGATTGCCGCGAGCATTAACATTTCATTACCTCCTCACATGAACATTCCCAGTCCCTGTCCGATCAGCCCGGCAAACACCCAGCTGAACAGTCCCATCGCCAGATTCCCCAGCGTGAGGACGATCATGGGAATGTTGTAGTCCAAGCGGTGCCGGATCTTCCTGTCTCCCGCCTTGACGGGGGTGCGTCCCGGCGTGTATATACGGATCAGTGTCCTGATAAAGTACAGGGCATTGAGCGTGGAACTTGCCGCCAGCGCCAGCATGACCAGGATCAGCTTGATCCCGCCGCCGTCCGCCGCTGCTGTGGCAAAAAAGAGCTTGGACGAAAATCCCGCAAAGATCGGGATCCCGATCATCGAAAGGCTGGGGAGCAGAAAGAACAGCCCCGCGTTGGGGTCCTTGAGGGCGCAGCCCTGCAGGTTCTTAAAGCGCAGGCTGCCGCCGGATACATCCGCCAGCCTGGGCGTTGTCAGAAACAGCTGGGATTTGGTCACCGCATGCGCCATGATGTGGAACACCGCCGCCGTAAAGCCGGGGATCCCGCCCAGTCCGATCCCCATATAGATATATCCGATCTGCGCCGCGGAAGAAAACGCCACCATGCGGTTGATGTTCTCCGCCCGGATCGCCGAGACCGATCCGAAGATGATCCCGCACAGCCCCAGCACGAACAGAATATTGCGGATCGGCATCTCCATGAAGAGATCGATCCCGATCACGCGCCAGTATATTTTGATCAAAAGGAAAATATAGCATTTGGAGACCAGGGAGGACAGGACCGCCGCAGAAGTGGGCGTCGCCCAGCCGTAAGTGTCCGGCATCCAGTAGTGGAAGGGGAAAAGTCCGCTCTTGATCGAGAGTCCGATGGTCAGGATCCCCGTCGCCATGATCAGCACGATCCGGGCGCGCGGGTCCGGATACAGCAGCGCGATCGACCTCTGCATGGGGACCATCAGAAGGTTTCCCGTGACGTCATAGAGGAGCACGACGCCCAGCAGGAACAGGCCTGACCCCACCAGGTTCAGGATCATATAGCGCACAGCCGCCAGCGTCGTTCTGCCGATCTCTCTCACGATCAGGGCCCCGCAGCTCGTCAGCGTCAGAATCTCTAAGAATACATATCCGGAGAAAATATCGTTGGTCCAGGTCATCGCCATCAGCGCCGCCGTCATCAGATTGAGGATCGTGTAGTAGATGTTGACCTTGCTCTCATCGATATCCTCCTTCACATAGCGGAGTCCCGCCAGCACAGCGCACAGCATGACCGCCATGAACACCACGGCGATCGAGGCCTCCAGGACGCCGGCCCTCAGTTCGTTCCCCCAGGGAGCCGGGAATTCTCCCAGCACATAAGTGAAGGATGTCCCCGCGCTGACTGTGTACCACAGGACCGCCAGGTTCATGGCCAGGACCGCGCATTCGTAGAGGATCGTATATGTTTTTGCTTTTTTGGCGTCCAGAAGCGTGCACAGAACCCCTGAGAAGAGGCTCAGCACGACACTGAACATCGGAAAGTTTCTGATAAAGTCCACTTTGGGATCCTCCCTTTACCGGTCATCCTCCTGATGGTCCGCCTTTTTATAGATCTCGTCCAGATTCAGCGTGTGGTAGCGCATATAGAGCCGCACCGTGAGAGAGAGCATGATCGCCGTGACCGATACGGACACAACGATGCCCGTCAGGACCAGCGACGCGGGCACCGGGTTGATATAGGCCTCCGTGCTCTGCACGCCGTTCACGATGATCGGCGCCTTGCGGCCCTCGATGTATCCCATGGAGGCCAGAAAGAGGAAAACGCCCGTGTCCATGACGTTGAGCCCGATCAGCTTGCGGAATAGATTCCTGTGAAACAGGAGCATCGTAAATCCGATGCCGAACAATATGACAGCTACGGCTTCCGTGCTGTTGGCCAGGAGATTTTCCATCACTCATTTCCTCCGATGCTGCCCCTTCGGAACAGACTGTAGAATCCGAACATCGTGCAGGCGACTACCAGTCCGACGGCTATGTCCAGCGGCAGGATCAGTCCTCCGCTGAGGATCGCGCCAGGCGTTCCCTTGGGGATCCGGTTCTCGATGCCGTTTGCGCCGGTAAAAAAGACATATCCCTTGGCAAAACTGTAGAATCCCAGCGCCAGAAACGTGATCAGGTTCGCCGTCCTCTTCGTGATCATCCGATCCGTACTCCGAAAGCCGAAGGCCGCGGCACAGATCATAAGGCCCGACCCCAGCACAGCTCCGCCGGAGAAGCCTCCGCCGGGCGAGATCTGCCCGTTGAGGAGCACATATGCCCCGTACAGAAACAGGCAGGGCAGAAGGATCGCCGCCACGTTCCGCATGATGGACTCCCTGTAGAGTTCATGGTACTTCTCGTCGCGGATCGTGTAGAAATCCTCGTACTTCGTGCGCATATTCTTTTTATCCTTGCGAAGGAGGACCGTCACGCACATCAGCGCCGTGAACAGCACATGGGACTCTCCCAGAGTATCAAAAGCCCTGTAATCCAGGATGATGCCCGCGATGATATTGATCGCGCCTGTCTCCTCAAGTCCGCACTCCACATACCGCTTGACCACGACTGTGCTCTCCGGATTCTCGACGCCGTACCGCGGCAGGTAGGAGATCGTAAACAGGAGCATCCCGATCAGAAGAACGCAGCTGATCACCGCCACGGAGGCAAAAAACACGTTGAATCCCTTGTTCTCCGCCCGGATCAGCTTCTGTACCTTTCCGGATGCGCGGACGTAGTTCTTGTAGTATTCTTTTTCTATTTTGACCTTTTCGCGCGGGCTGTCATAGACTTCTGCGCCGTCCATCACGCTCTCGAGAAGATCGGTCTCTTCCCTGTAGGGATCCGGTCCTATATCAAAATCTGTGATCCTCACGTTTCTTCTCCTGTCTGATCCGCTGATGTGCGCTGCTCTTCCTGCTTCGTCTCCTGTTCAAGCGCTTCGATCCGGAGATCCTCTGTGTGGATCCTCCGGAGCGTGAGCATAAAGAGAACGCTGCTGACGCCCGCTCCCACGGCCGCCTCCGTGATCGCCAGGTCCGGCGACTCCAGAAGCACCCACAGGATGCACATAATAGAACTGTAGGACATAAAAATGATCACTGCCTGCAAAAGGCTCTTCCCGAAATTGACGCCGATGGCGCATACCATCAGCAGGATCAGGAGTATGATCCTCGCGATCTCAGTCAGCTGCATCCTTCTCTCCTTTCGGCTGCGCCGGAACGGCGGCTTTCCCCTCATCGGCGCTGCCCGTCCTTCTCAGGAATCCCGGCAGCCCGCCCTTCTTTACGTATTTGCGGAGCAGCGGATTTGTGTAATACTCCACCTGTCCCAGAAAGTGTGTGGACACCGGCGAGGTGAACCACAAAAAGAAGACCAGCACGATCAGCTTGAGCGCATCGGCTGTAAGTCCCTCTGCGACGACCAGCGATGCGACGACCAGAAAGATCCCCGCTGTGTCGCCGATACCGGCCGCGTGGAGCCGGTTCATCACAAATCCGAACCGGTAAGCCCCCAGTACCGCTGCGGCAAAAGAGCACAGTCCCAGGATCAGCAATACCGCCGATATGGCAAATCGGATCCATTCCAACATCATTTCCGTCCTCCGCCTTCCGCTTTCCGTGTTTTCTCCTCAGCTCCGCCTGCATCTCCCTCATCCGAAACCCTGTCCAGTTCCGGCTCCTTGGGTTTTGAGGGCACAAACATGGAAGCCATCATCAGTACCGCGACAAAGCTGATCATGGCGTAGATCAGCGCCACATCTGCCAGATATCCCTCGTCAAGAATGAGCGACAGGATCGCGATCGAACAGATCGTCATCGTTCCCAGCATATTGACGGACATGATCCGGTCTGTGCTGCGCGGCCCGATGATCGAGCGGATGCACATAGCCCCGATCAGGACCAGCAGGATGATCAGCGCTCCTCCGAATAAAGTCTGATACGCTTGCTCTACTGTCATATCTTTACCTTTCTGAGAAGCTCAATAAAAACGGATTCTCCCATGCCGTCCGCGTATTCCCTCCGCAGGCAGTGCACCACAAACCGGTCGCCCTCCTGGAACAGCGTGTAAGTGCCCGGCGTCAGCGTGATCGAATTGGCCAGCAATACATTCTGAAAGTCTGTGGGCAGCCCCGAGTGAAATTCCACGATGACGGGCTCCGGCTTTTTTGCAGATGTGACCGCCATCCGTCCCACATCCCAGGAAGACTTGAAGATCTCCGCGATCAAAACGGCCGTATAGCACAAAAAAAGCGGAGAATTCCTCCAGAATCGGCGCTCGCTTTCCAGACTGTAGCCCAGCACTTTTACAGCAAAGAAAAGCGCGAGCGCAGTCAGTGCGGCACCGAAAAGGAGTATTTCCGCATTTATCTTTCCATTCCATATCAGCCACAGAAGAAACAGCAGTATTGCCATGGCGTCACCCGTCCGATTTCCTACATACTCTTGAGCGTTTTCACAATTATAAATACTCACTCCATTTTAGGATACACGGAAATCCGAAAATTGCAATGATGAGTCCGTGCGGTTGTCTCCCTGCTGCTCTGCGTCAAAAAAAGTCAGGGGACTGTGCCCCCTGACTCCTGTCTGACGCATTACTTTTTCTCTCCGAATCCCGGAGCGAAGATCGTCTTATCAATGGCGAATATGATGACCATGGCCACGCCGCCGGTGGCGATCGTCGTCACAATGTTGCGGACCGCGTCCGGAATGCCGATGGCTGCCGTGACGGGGTTCCAGATGCAGGTAAAGAGATTCATGACCAGCATAACACCGATGGTGCCCAGCGCATGAAAGAAGATCTGCGGTCCGATCGGCCCCTTGCTGCGGAAAGTAACATTTCTCTGCAGCGGGAAGTTGATGCACTCCCCGAGAATGATGGATGTGTAGTTTGCCAAAGTAAAGGCAAGTCCGCCGTCCGCAAGGCTGTTTCCGATGATGGCCAGGGTGAAGGGGACGCCGAACATCGTTGTCTTGATGCCGGGCCACACCCACTCCACATCTCCGACGATCCCATGAAAGAAACCGGGGAGAAACGTCAGGAGCAGGTACTTGATGAAAGTGACCACATAGCTGAACAGGACGAACAGCCCGCCTTCGCGGATCCACTGCGCCGCCTTCGGATGTTTTTGCGCGAAGTTTTCCATAAATTCCTTCATTGTCACTTGTCTCCCTTCAACAGCTTCTCGTATTTCTTATTGGCGCTCTTATTGGAGAAGTAGCCCCCGATCACCTTGCCGAGCCCTCCGAAGAAGTGGCCGTTCACGGCGTCCACCATGCCGTCCACCATCTTCTTGTCGACCTGACCGCCGGTCATCTTACCGATCGCCCTGAAAGGCATGTTGTAGATAAACAGGACATTCAGATCCGGTTTTCCGGCCGCGTCTGCCGACTGCTTTTTCTTCTCGAGCTGCCTGTAGATAAAGCGGGCCAGACCGCTCCTGGCGTTTCCGAGCTGGCAGATTGCGTCATTCTCCGTCAGTTCGCTCCCCCAGCTTCCGTCCGGGATCGGGCCGCCCAGAAGCTCTGAGAACGCCTCGTCCGGAATTGCCTGAATCCTGCCCTCTCTGTAAGCAGCCAGTTTTGCCTCGTCGTAAGGCGCGGGCGCCTCTTCGCCGGCAACCGGAAGGCTGCCTCTCAGTCGGATATCCGCCACAGAGCTGCCCACGCACACCTCATACGTGCCGCCTTCGACTGCCCAGCCGTTCTTCTTCACATTCCAGTAGCGGAAGCTATAGCTGTCGAAGGGGATCGAGACGCTCTTCGCCTCGCCTGCCTGCAGAAATACCTTTGCAAAGCCCTTGAGCTCCCTGCGGGCCCGCAGGATCCCGGAACCCGGAAGGCCGATGTAGAGCTGCGCGACTTCCGCGCCGGCGCGGGACCCGGTGTTCTTCACCGTGAAGGCAACGCCCTTGTCGTCCACCATGAGATCCGAGTACTCAAAAGTCGTGTAGGACAGGCCGAATCCGAAGGGATAGCGGACTTCCTTGCCGAAGGTGTCAAAATACCGATACCCGACAAACAGCGCCTCTCTGTAATCGGAGTTTCTCTCCCAGGCGGGATAATAGGGCTGGGACGGCGTGTCCTCATAGACCATGGGATAGGTCTCCGCGAGCTTTCCGGAAGGATTGACGCGCCCAGTGAGGATGTCGAGCACAGCGCCCGCGCCTGCCTGACCTGTCAGATAGCCGTGAAGGATCGCCTTAAGGCTGTCCTCCCACTCCATCTCGATGGAAGAACCGGCGCTGATCACACCGACAATATTGGGATTTACCTTCGCCATGGCGCGCAGTACATCGATCTGTACCTGCGGGATGTGCATATGCTTGCGGTCGAGACCTTCAGACTCGCTCATCTCATCGAGGCCGAAGAAGTAGAGGACCACATCGGCGTCCTGCGCCGCCTTGACAGCTTCGGAGAGAAGCACCGAATCCGGTTCTCCGCTTCTCTTATAGCCGTGGCACATCGCTATGACTTCCAGATCCCTCTCCCCGCGGATCAGGTTCTCGATGGTCTCAACCTTTGTTGAGTTGACCATGGAGGAACCGGCACCCTGATATCTGGGCCGGAAAGCGAAATCTCCGACTACGGCGACTTTTGTCCCCGTCTTGAGAGGAAGGATCGCGTCTTCGTTCTTTAAAAGGATCGCGCACTGCGCCGCTGCCTTTCTGGCCAGCGCGTGGTGCCCCGCGACGTCGAATTCTTCGCTGTGGCCTTTGGCGGCCTCAGTGGTCGTGAGCACCGCATCCAGCAGTTCGTCCACGCGGGCGTCCAGATCTTCCACGGAGAGGGATCCGTTCCTCACCGCCTCCACCAGTTCTCTGGCGGAGCCAAGTCCCGGCGCGGGCATCTCGAGATCGGAGCCGGCCTTCACCGCCGTGACATGATCGTTCGCGCCGCCCCAGTCGGAGACCACAAAGCCGTCGTAATTCCAGTCGCCGCGCAGGATCTCTTTCAGGAGATGCATGCTCTCATTGGCGTACTCGCCGTTGACCTGGTTATAAGAGGTCATGACAGCGCCGGGCCCGGACTCGCCGATCGCCATTTCAAATCCGGTCAGGTAGATCTCGCGCAGGGTGCGCTCATCTACGACCGCGTTCATCGCCATGCGGCGCTCCTCCTGGGAGTTGACCGCAAAGTGCTTGATGCAGGAATACACGCCCTGGCTCTGGATGCCCTTTACATAAGAAGCGGCCATTTTCCCCGCCAGATACGGGTCTTCCGAAAAGTACTCAAAGTTTCGTCCGCACAGCGGGCTTCTCTTTATGTTCATGCCGGGACCGAGCAAAATATTGACGCCCATCGCCTTGGCTTCTTCACCCAGCGCGACGCCGACCTCGGTGCCCAGGTCCCTGTCCCAGCTGTTCGCCATAGTGGCGGCCGTCGGAAAACAGGTCGCCGGCAGGGACGCGTTAAGTCCCAGATGATCGCCTGCGCCCGCCTGCCTTCTGAGTCCGTGAGGACCGTCGGACATGATCATGGACGGTATATTCAGTCTCGGTATATCCCTGGAGTCCCATTCTCCCTTGCCGCCCAAAAGGGCGGCTTTTTCTTCCAGTGTCAGCTGATCAATTAACTCTTTGTGCTTCATTGATCCTCCTTGTAAAATCGGTGGGCAGGCACCTCCTGCAGAGGCGCCTGCCACCATGTACGTTTTCGTCGGATGCCTTTCGTCAGCCTTTATGCGGCTTTCTTTTTCCAGTTCTTGAAAACGAGCGCCAGCACACCGATCACAACTACCGCTGTAATGGCGTCGACCGCGTAGAAGA
>CACXGR010000059.1 GCA_902767235.1 uncultured Lachnospiraceae bacterium
GGGACTTGAACCCACACTATGTTGCCATAACAGGCACCTGAAGCCTGCGCGTCTGCCATTCCGCCACTCCTGCGAACAGATGATATTCTAACCGACTTTGAAGATATTGTCAACAATTCTTTTTTGGAGAGCAGACTTTAATAATATGTTCATTATTGACCAATATTGTTATAATAGACCTGCGAATACCGAAAAACATGCAAACAAGGGAGAAGCAAGATGAAAAAGAGAATTCTGGCGGCATTTATCTGTGCGGCAGCGCTTACGGCCGCGGGCTGTGCCGGTCAGGAAGCAGGGACACCTGCAGAGGAGACAGAGACAAAGGAAACGGTTGAAGCGGAGGCACCTGCCGCCGCTTCAACCGAAGCAGAGGCTGCTGCGGGGGACACCGCTTCCGCCGCGTCGACTGCGGAGGAAACAGCGAAGGAGAGCGCGCCTGAGGCCACGGGAGAGAAGTATGAGAGCGAGGACGGATGGTCCGTCCGGTATAACAGTGATCTGGTGGAAGCGGAAGAGACCGGCGACGGTGTCCTGTTTACCTACACAGGGGAATGCAGCGGGACCAACAGTATCCGGATCAGCTATATTCCGAACACCTCTACAGACATCGTGCTGGCGGACAAGATGGCGGACCACGAGAACGACCAGATCGAGCGGAGCGAGGGATACTGGGGCGGACGAACGGATATATGGGCCTTCAGCGCCGATGTGATCCCGGAGTGGAACGCCACCCTGGGATATACAGCTGTTGAATATGACGGCGGCGTCCTTCTCGTTGAGAAAAGGGGATACAAGGAGTCCGACGAAGAGCTGGGCGCGCAGATCACCGACACGATGGCGGCCATTACGGACAGTTTTGAATTTAATGAGTTCAAGCCGCAGACCGAGTACGACTACATGCCGGGCAAGTATACGCTGAATGCGGAAAGCGCGGGGACCGGGGAAGCCGGAGATGCGGGCAAGGAGAGCGGCAGCGCCGGGAGCGGAGGCGAAGCAGGAAGCACGGGCAGTTATCCGGCAGAGATCCTTCTGCGGGAAGATCACACCGGAACCATCAGGGGCCAGGAGACCACGGATATTACCTGGTACAGCAGGGACAATCTGATCAAAGAAAACAAACCCGGCGGAAATACGTACTATTTCAGCATAGAAGGCGACTATCTCTATCTGCAGCAGGGAGAGGGCTATGTCGAGTATGTGAAGGACACCACCGGCGGGGCGGCGCAGGAGATCAAAGCGCAGAGCGGCCCGGGCGGCTCAGACAAGGAGAGCGGAGGCCCGGCGGGCTTTGCGACGTATGAGAGTGAAGAAGGCTGGCTCGTATACTATGACAAGGACGTGATCGATGTCAGCGAGAAACGGGGCGAAGTCGATTTTGCCTTTGCCGGGGGCGGCGAAGATACCGACATGCTGCGCTTTCAATATCTGAGATATGACTCGACGGAAGAGGCGCTTCGCGATGCCGGCGGCGTGTACGATCTGAGCACACTTGCGGTCAGCGAAGGATTTTTGGGCGGCCGCCGCGATGCATGGGGATTTACGATCACCATGCCGGATGATTCGGAGACGGAGCGTACCTTTACAGCCGTGGAGCACAACGGAGGTTCGCTGCTGATCGAGAGGATCATCGATGCGGCGCGGAGCGAGGAGGAAAAGGCCGAGGTTAACAAGGCGCTGGATGATCTTCTCAACACGTTCATGTTTACCAGGCACGATCCCCAGACGGAGTTTGAAGACGTGCCGGGCACATATCTGATCAACGACAAGATCCTGCAGAAAGACGCCTCCAACTACCCTTCGGCAGTCAGGCTCAACTCAGATCACACCGGCGTTTTCAAGGGATCTCCGGACGTGGAGATCGTCTGGCACGCCAGGGACGGCATCATCCGGGAAGCGGCTCCGGACGGGGCTTCTTACGAGTACCGGCTGGACGACGATACGCTCTATCTGATGATGGACGGAGAGCAGGTCGAGTTCAACCGGGAAGATACGGAAGAAGACTGGTGATGACAGGTAAAGGAGGATGGCTATGTTTGCACTTGTGACCGGCGCCAGCGCCGGTATCGGTCTGGAGATCGCCAGATATCTCGCTGTGAAAGGCTATGACCTGATCCTGACTGCGCGGCGGGAGGACCGCCTCCAAAAGCTGCGCCGGCAGATCCTGGAAAAATATCCTGAGAGAGAGGTCCATGTGATCCCCGCCGATCTGTCGAAACGCGAGGAATGCACGAGGCTGTTTGAGGAATCCTGCCGCCTGGCGGGCAGCCAAAATATAGATTTCGTCGTCAATAACGCCGGGATGGGCGTATACGGGCGCTTTCTGGAGACAGACCTCGAGAAAGAGCTGACGCTGATTGACCTGAATGTGACGTCGGTTCATATTTTGTCCAAGCTTTTTCTGAGAGAAATGGTGCAGAACGGGCATGGCGTGCTGCTCAATGTCGGGTCCTGCGCGGGATTTACGGCCGGGCCCACGTTTTCGAGTTACTACGCCTCCAAGAACTACGTGGTCCGGCTGACGGAGGCGATCTACGAGGAACTGCGGCAGGCGCACAGCCCTGTGAAGGTCTGCTGCCTGTGCCCCGGACCGGTGGCTACGGCCTTCAACGACAACGCCGGCGTGCTGGTGTCCGGCCGGCAGATCACGGCCAGGCAGGCTGCGCGGGAGGGCGTCGACGGCGCGCTGGCTGGGAAAATGCTCGTCATACCGGGCACGAAGATGAAGCTGGTGACGATCGGATCGCACCTTCTGGGGGAGCATCTCTCCACGATGATCAACTACCACATACAAAAAAAGAAAGCGGGAGAGTAAAACCTTCCGGGAAAAGACCCTTAGGGCGGCATAAACGGCCTTAAGGGTCTTTTTTGATCGAGCGCCACTATAAATTAAATCAAAATACAGGTATAATCAGTATACAGGGGTTTATGATCAGGGAGGTATTAAACGGGTAAATATGGCAAATATACGCAATAAGCAGCGGCCGTTCCGGCTGCTTAGGTATCTTTATGAGAAAACGGATGACAACCATCCGGTGTCCACGCAGGAACTGGTGAGGATCTTTCAGGCGGAGGACGCCCACGCGTCCAGAAAGACCGTCAAGGACGACATCGACGTACTCATGAGCGAGGGATTTGATATCGTCACGATCAAGAGCACGCAGCATTCATTCTTTTTGGCGAGCCGCATATTTGAGATCCCGGAGATCAAGCTTTTGATCGACGCCGTATCTTCTTCCAGGTTTATTACCAAAGAGAAGAGCGAGGTGCTGATCGGGAAGCTGACCGGACTGGTGAGCGACGCACAGGCGGAGAAGATCCGACGGCATCTGTACCTGGCTGACAGGGTCAAGGCGGACAACAAGCAGATCTATTATATTGTGGACGTGATCACAGATGCGATCAATGAAGGGAGAAAGATCTGTTTTCAATATTTTGAATTTAACGGCGCAAAGGAGAAGATCCTTCGCCGCGAAGGGACAAAATACAGCGTGAGCCCCTATGCGCTGGTATGGGACGACAATCACTATTATATGATCGGCTTTTCCGATACCAGGCAGATGATGGTGAATTTCCGGGTGGACCGCATGTGCAGCACGGAACTGACGAACGAAAGGGCGGTGCCGCTGCCGGCGGGGTTTGACATGGCAGAGTACGTACAGCACCAGTTCCGCATGTTTGCAGGCGATGAGATCGATGTAGTGCTGGAGTGCCGCGACGATATGATGAAATATATCATCGACCAGTTTGGCGAGGAAGTGGAGACATGGCCGGCTGCGGAGGGCGCTTTTTACGCCAAGGTAAGTGTGGCGGACAGCCCGACTTTCTATGGCTGGGTCTTCCCCTTTGAAGGAAAGGTGAGGATAAAGAGTCCGCTGGAGATCCGGGAGAAATACAGAAAAATGGTGAGCGCTGCCGCTCAGGAGCAGCCATGATGAGACATAGGGCAGAAAACAGATGCTGAGCATAGCAATTGTGGAA
>CACXGR010000060.1 GCA_902767235.1 uncultured Lachnospiraceae bacterium
AGGTTTTTTCAAGAAATGTAAGTACAGATAGTCAAAATACTGATTAGCACTGAATAAAGCGGGGAGATTTTCAGTGTAAATACTCCGAATCGTCATCTACACTTACTTATGGGCGCAAAAGCATTGGCACAGATTTGAAATTTGGGATTTGCGCTTATATGAACCTCAAAAAAGGCAAGTGCATTTTGGAAAACCTGATCATTGCACTTATAAAGGCGAACAGGGTGAAGGAGCAGTAATTATGGAACTGAACTGGGTAGACGGATTTGAGATCAACGTCCACATTGAAGGCGACGCAGCGGTCATCTCTGCCAATAGGGAGGGACTGCTCTCCCTGGCAAATCATATGAAGCGTCTCGCAGAAGAACCGCCGGGAAGCCATATCCATTTGGATGTTTATAACAGTTTGGAGGATGGTTCTTCGGAACTTATCCTCCAAACTATTCACACAGCCAGAACTTGACACTTTGCATGCAATATGATTAACTCAAAATAGTTAGAAGTGACTAACAAAGATGCTTTGTGGATGCTGCTGTTTTGACGATGAGGAAAAAGAAGACATGAAAGCAGTGATCCCGGGACTTATGATCCCGTTTGTCGGTACAGCTGCCGGCGCCGCCTGCGTATTCTTCTTAAAAAATGACCTCAAAGCAAATGTGCAGCGTGCTTTGACCGGCTTTGCGGCGGGCGTGATGGTGGCAGCCTCTATCTGGAGTCTGATCGTTCCTGCTATCGAGCAGTCCGCATCGAAAGGAAGATTCGCATTCCTGCCGGCTTTTATCGGCTTCTGGCTGGGCATCCTGTTTCTGCTTCTTTTGGACCACGTGATCCCGCATCTGCACAGAAGCATCGATCTGGCGGATCAGACGGAAGGGCCTAAAGTGAAACTGAGCCGAACGCTGATGATGGTGTTTGCTGTGACGCTTCATAACATTCCGGAAGGGATGGCGGTCGGCGTTGTCTATGCCGGGCTGCTCTCCGGTTCAGGGGGTATCACAGCAGGCGGTGCGCTGGCCCTGGCACTCGGTATCGCGATCCAGAACTTCCCGGAAGGTGCGATCATCTCCATGCCGCTCTTTGCAGAGGGAAAAAGCAAGGCAAAGTCATTTTGGCTGGGCGTTCTGTCCGGCGCAGTGGAACCGGTCTTTGGCGGGATTACTGTTCTGATCGCGAGTCTGGTGGTTCCGGCTATGCCGTATCTGTTATCCTTTGCAGCCGGAGCCATGCTGTACGTGGTCGTGGAGGAGTTGATTCCGGAAATGTCTTCCGGGGAGCATTCCAATATCGGCGTCGTCTTCTTTGCCGTCGGCTTCAGCCTGATGATGGCGTTGGATGTGGCGCTGGGATAAGGCAACGGCCTCACTGGACGTGGAGAACGAAACGAAAGCGCAGGATGGACGGTATAAAGAGGAGACTATCGGATAACAAACTGAAAGGGAGGGGCATAACAATGCAATTTGTTGAAATGGGAAATCCATCCGGAAAGACCCTGATGCTTCTGCCGGGAACGGCCTGTGATTATCAAACGAATTTCGCCACTGTGCTGGACCGGCTCGGTGAGAAGTATCTCTTGATCTGTGTAAATTACGATGGCTTTGACGGCAGTGATTTGATCTTTCCTGATATGATCACAGTCACTGAGAAAATAGAAAAATATATTAAAGATAACTTTGATGGCAGAATCGACGGCGCAATCGGCTCCTCTTTGGGAAGCAGCTTTGTTGGGCAGCTGATTCAAAGAGAGAATATCCATATCGATCATGGTATTTTCGGGAGCCCTGATCTGGACCAGAGCGGGAAATTCAGTGCCTGGCTGCAGTCCGAATGCAGGGGATGATCCGGATGGCAGAAAAGGAAGGAGCGGCTGCTCAGGCTGCATCCCCGGCGCGGAACTTATGAATATGGGAGAAATGTGGGAAGTGGTGCGTTAGAGTATCCTGTTTCGAGACAATTCATCTGCGGTTCTCCATTCCCCACACGCAAAGCCCGTCCAGGACTTTTACAAGAGAATGGCCGCGATCAGTAAGTGTATATTCGACTTTCGGAGGAATCTGGGGGTAGACGGTGCGGTTGATCAGGCCGTCTGCTTCCAGTTCCTTCAAATTTTGGCTGAGAGTCTTATCCGCCACCTTTTTCAGATAGCGCTGCATTTCATTGAACCGGACCGGCTCGTATTCCATCAGGCAATATAGGATAACCGGTTTATACTTTCCGGAAATCAGAGACAGTGTGTAGCTGTATCCGGTCTGCTCGAAATCCGCTTCCTCAATACGATTCTTCTTCATAATACTTACCTATAAGTAAGTACCCAACATTTATGTTGGTACTGGTTAATTGGACGGCATTATGATATCATAACGAAAGCCGGGAGGCAATGGAAAAGGACTTGAAATCCCTCTGAGAGAAAGGCAGGTATTTGAAATGAAAAAGAATTTAGGTGTTGTACAGGCGGTCTATCCTATGCCGGTGCTGATGATCGCAGCATATGATGAAAACGGAAAAGTGAACGCTATGAATGCAGCATGGGGCATGATCTGCAACTCGGACAGGATCGCCCTGTTTATTGACGAGGATCATAAGACGACCCAGAACATTCTGAAGACGAAAGCCTTTACCGTGAGCCTTGCAGATAAGGATCATATGGATGTGGCGGATTTCTTCGGCATTGCCACAGGCAACAAGATGAGCGATAAGTTTGAGCGCACAGGCTATACGGCGATCAAGAGTGAATTCGTAAATGCTCCGATCATCGACGAATTCCCTGTAGTCATGGAATGCGAACTGGCAGAAGTAGTTGAAACAGACAGCTTTTACTGCATCGTCGGTAAAATAGTGAATACGGCCGCGGAAGAGAAAGTCCTGTCCGAAAACGGAAAGGTCGATCCCGCTAAGCTGCAGGCACTGATCTTTGATCAGTTCCAGCACGGCTATTATGTCTCCGGAGAACAGGTCGGAAAAGCCTGGAACGCAGGTGCCGGCCTTATGAAGAAATAATTGCGTCTCATATGAATAAAACTATGTACACAGAACGGTTCTGAAGCCCAAAACTTCAGGACCGTTTTTCTTTTTTACAGCGGAAACGCGACCGCATCCGCATACAGCTTTGTCAAAATAGAGAGGAAGGAGCGCAGACTATCCCTTTGGTCTTCCTTATGTGTGCACAAGACGCAGGAAAAGTGCTCTTCACAGTCAAAGGGGATCCAGGCGAACTGTCCGCTGTGGTCATTCAGAAATCCCGGCGCCAGGCAGACGCCGCGGCCGGCCGCCACATTGGTCAGCGTGGTGTCATGATCGGCGCTGTTGAAATAATCGATCTTTCCGGTGCTGATCAGACGGTGCTGGACCGTCTTCAGGGCGAGAGGAGAGCCGCCGCCGACCATCAGCGTCCTTCCGTACAGATCTTCTTCCCGGATCAGGTTCTTTTCTGCCAGCGGATCGTCACGGCCTGCAATGAGGTAGATTCTGCTCTCAAAGAGCTCATGAACTTGTATGCCCGGGATCTGCCGGGTATGCTCCTTCAGGGCAAATACGATATCCGCCTCGTTCTGCAGGAAGGTATCCATGCTGTTTACATACTGAAAGACAGGCGTGATCTGTACATCCGGCTTAGCCTCGGCAAAGATCCGCATGGCTTCCGGCAGGAAATACAGCGCCTGCCGTACCATCATGCAGATGGAGATATTGTCCGTATATTTGGCGCTGAAGTTCTGCCCCTGCTCGATCGCGCGCTTGAGGTCTTCGCGCATACCGGTCAGGAAGGAAACGAACTGTGCGCCGGCAGGGGTCAGGGAAGCTCCCTTGCCGCTCCTCTCAAAGATCGTGAAGCCGATCTCCTCTTCCAAAAGCCGGATCTGATAGGAAAACGTCGGCTGGCTGACAAACATGTTGTCTGCGGCCCGGCTGAAGTTCAGCGTGTGGGCAAGTTCAATACAATAATCGATCTGTTTAGTGGTCATAATCTGCTCCTGCTATTTAAATATTAAATTAAGTATAACGTGTTTCGATTGGACTTTGCAATATATGCTTCATATAATAAAACCAGATAAACAAATAACGAAACTCAAATGCAGAATCCCACAGGGATGAAGTACATAGAACAGGAGGACAATACAATGGCAAAGACACTGATCGCATTTTTTTCAAGAGCAGATGAGAACTATTTTGGCGGCGCGATGCGCTACGTAAAGGTCGGCAACACCGAGATCGTTGTAAACAAGATGAAAGAGATGATCGACGCCGACACTTTTAAGATCGAAATGAAGAACCCCTACTCTCCGGTATACATGACCTGCATCGAAGAGGCGAAGAAGGATCTGCGGGCAAAAGCCAGACCGGAGCTCGTCTCCATGCCGGCATCCATCGATGAATATGACACCATCGTACTGGCTTATCCCAACTACTGGGGCACAATGCCGATGGCGGTCTACACCTTCCTGGAAGCCTTCGATTTCACCGGTAAGACCATTCTTCCTCTCTGCACCAATGAGGGCAGCGGTATGGGTTCCAGTGAGCGCGAGATCAAAAAGACCTGCCCCGGCGCAGCCGTGAAGAAGGGCCTGCCCATCACCGGCAGCAGCGCGGGAAGTTCCGAAGGCAGCGTAAAGCGCTGGTTTTCGGCCAACGGACTGATGTAAAAAGAATGATCGTCAGGAGGAATCATCATGGAATATATCGCACTGAACAATGGAATCAAATGCCCTGTAGTCGGAATCGGAACTTTTATGCTTTCCCCTGCGGAGGCTGAAAACAGTGTCCGTGAGGCCCTTAAGATGGGATATTCCCTTGTGGACACCGCGAATGCTTACGTCAACGAGCGCGCAGTCGGACGCGGCATGAAGGACAGCGGCGTAAAGCGCGAGGACATCTTCCTCTCCACCAAGCTCTGGCCCAGCGAATATGAAAATGTGAACGCAGTCGATGAGACTTTAGAGCGTCTGGGCGTGGACTATGTGGATCTTCTCTACATCCATCAGCCCGCAGGCAACTGGCTGGCAGGCTACCGCCAGCTGGAAAAGGCGTATAAAGAAGGCAAGGCGAAAGCCATCGGCATCTCCAACTTCGAAGGCAAGTACATCGAAGAACTGGAGACCAAGTGGGAGATCGTGCCCCAGTTCATCCAGGTGGAAGCGCATCCTTACTTCACCCAGACAGAGCTCAGAAAGACCCTGGACAAGTACGGCATCAAGCTCATGAGCTGGTATCCCCTGGGACATGGCGACAAGTCCCTGATCAATGAACCTGTATTCACAAACTTAGGCAAAAAATACGGGAAGTCCTCTGCACAGGTCATTCTCCGCTGGCACACCCAGATGGGCTTCGCGGTGATTCCCGGAAGCAAGAATGTCGATCATATCAGAGATAACCTGGATATTCTGGATTTTGCCCTCACAGACGAGGAGATGGCCGAGGTCGCGAAGCTGGATAAAGGCGTTCGCTACTATCACCGCACCGATGAACAGCTCGTCCAGTTTGCGGGCTGGAGACCGGAGTTTGAGAAGAATTGACGACGTGCGAAACTGGGTGCCGCAGCTCTCCCAATGTGGTGCCGATTACAGCCCTTGAGTCGGAACTGAACGCACATAAGGTCTACGGACACCGCGGATTAGGAGGATTCTAAGATGAAGATGAAATGGAAAAATATATTTTGCCTGATGCTCACACTGGTGCTGCTGTTTTCGATGACAGCCTGCGGAAGTACGCAGAACAGCGGCGAGGAGAAGCAGCCGGCAGCAGCCAATGAGGAAACGCAGAAAAGCGAAGAGACGGCGGCTGCCCCCTCTGACACGGAGCAGCAGTCAGGCGAGCCTGCGGCTGAAACACCCCAGAGCACTGAGAATACACAGAGCACTGAGAACACAGCTGAAAACAGCGAGACGGATGGTTCCCGAATCCTGGTTGTCTATTTCTCCCGCACCGGCGAGCAGTACACAGTCGGTGTGATCGACCATGGCAATACCGCGATCGTTGCGGAAATGATCGCCGAAGAGACCGGCGCTGATCTCTTTGAGGTACTGCCCGTGGATGATCATTATCCGATGACTTACGACGAGCTGACGGATGTGGCCAAGCAGGAACAGAATGAAAATGCCAGACCTGCGTATGCAGGCGAAGTCCCGGATCTTTCCAAGTACGACACCATTTTCATCGGAGCACCGGTATGGTGGGGCGACTGGCCGATGATCATGTACACTTTCTTTGAGGAAAATGCAGACGCTCTTGCAGGGAAAAATCTGGTTCCCTTCTCTACCCACGAGGGCTCCGGCCTTTCCGGATTTGATGAAAAGCTCTCTTCCGCAGTTCCGGGAAGCACGGTGCTTAAGGGCCTTGCAACCCAGGGAAATGACTGCCAGAACAAGCAGGACAGCGTCAGGGAATCTGTAAAGGAATGGATCGCAGAACTGGGTATGTGAACAAAATCCAGAGAGAAAAAAAGAAAAGACGGAGGCAGGAAAAAGGATCTTTGTCGGATGAGATCGCGGAAGCCGGAGCATTTCTCCTTGGGGAGCATGCCGGATTTATTCATCATAACCATTAGCGAAGATTTGTTAAAGATTTTTGAAATACAATCGGCGACCTCCATTCCTGATACTTCGCTCATTTTCCCGGTTAAAAGCGTGTGTTATACTCTAAAAAGAAATAACCAATTTGATTCTGATATCAGGGAGAAAGCAATGTATTACCAGATTGAAGGGCGCATGAACATGAAGACGATCACTTTCGATGAGGATGGTCTTACCGTCGGCAAAAACTCGTATCCGATCGACGAGGTTGAAGAACTCAAGATCACCAATGCGCCTCTGTTTGCGACCTATGGCATCTTGAACATCCACTTGACAAACGGCAAAAATATAGCTGCTCCGTTTCCGCGCGCTGCCATGGACAAGCTAAGAAGAGCAATGCACGACTTCGAGCACGAGCAAAAGGTGAGAAGACATTCCGTCTCCTCAACGGATGAAAAGCCCGAGGTACGCAAGGCCGGGACCTCCGCCAGCAATATGGATCCCTACGAAGAGCTCAAGAAACTCAAGGAACTTCTGGACATGGGAATTCTCACGGAAGAGGAATTCCAGTTGAAGAAGAAGCAGCTTTTGGGGCTTTAAAAGGATAATTGTATCAGAAGATACTCTTTTCCGTGCTGCTGGAGGCACACCGAATGCGGTGCGCCTTCTTTGTGCGTTTTCCGGAGGTACACACAGTGAAGAAATATACCGCACCCTTAGTCATGCTGGCAATTTTTGAGACCGTGGCCGTGACATTGTGGCTGACCAAAAACAATATCTTTTACTTATTCAACTTCAGCTATATCGGATGTTCCATCGCACTGGGGATGTTTCTGTATATCAGGAAATACAAATATGCCCGGCGCGTTGTCCAGCTGCTTGTGGGCCTGTATATGCTGATCTATCTGGGCCTGATCTGCCGGGAGAATATGCAGATCGAAGGCTTCTGGTATTATCTGTTCACCGGCGTCTTCGAGGCGGCGACCATCCACTACGCTGTAGCCAAGATCTTCGGACCGCTGGTCTTCGGGAGAGGCTGGTGCGGCTATGCCTGCTGGACGGCGATGGTGCTGGATTTCCTGCCCTATAAAGTGCCGCAGCAGCCCAGGAAGAAACTGGGATGGATCAGATATATAACATTTGCGATGTCGCTGGTCTTTGTCGCAGCACTGTTCCTGGCGCATGTCGGCAACATGGAGAGGATCATGTTTTGGGCATTTATCATAGGCAATGTCCTGTACTATGCCGTGGGCATCATTCTTGCCTATGCCTTCAAAGATAACCGTGCCTTCTGCAAATATATCTGTCCGATCACAGTGTTCCTGAAACCCATGAGCTATTTTGCCCTCATGCGCATTCAGTGTGACAAAGAGAAGTGTATTTCCTGCGGGAAATGCAAGCGCGTATGTCCCATGAATGTGGACGTCACCGACAATTCCAGAAAGAGAGAGAACGGAACGGAATGCATTCTCTGCATGGAATGCAGGAATCATTGCCCCAAGGGCGCACTTTGATCCTCACGTGAACAAACGACTCCAGAGGTCGCTTTTCACAGGCGGAGATCAAATCCTTCATGGACAGCTGCCTGAAGTAAAAGCAAAAAAAAGAAGAGGTATCCGACTTTCTCGTCATCGGATACCTCTATTCTGAAAATACCTGCAATTTCATTTACGTGACCTCCTTTATATTATTAAGCTGTTATGCTTTCCTTTTGTTAAGTCTATTATAACAAAGTTCTGACAATAATCAACTATAAATTAAATTATCTGAAAACACAGACTTTTACAAACAATTTTCTGTGCAGTTGGGCGCCGGAAGACTTCTGCAGCGCAGGAATTTGCCTGAAAAGAATAGGCGCATGCGCAAATATTCTCTATACTATACTTAACCTGACGGAAGGAGGCATACAGCCGTATGAAATTATCAGAGACAGCAAAGGCTTTTCAGGAACTAAAGGAGATCAGTGTCCTCGACATAGAGGGAATTCGGATCGGACAGGCACAGAACGCGGAAGCGGCCACCGGTATGACCGTCCTGATCAGCGAGACGGGAATGCGGGCCGGGCTGGATGTGCGCGGCGGCGGGCCAGCTTCCCGGGACAGCCAGATGCTCAATCCTCTGATGGCGATGCAGACGATCCACGGGATCGTTCTGTCGGGGGGCAGCGCATTCGGGCTGGGTGCGGCAGACGGCGTCATGAAATATCTGGAAGAGCACGACATCGGCTTCGACACAGGCGTTGCCAAAGTGCCGCTGGTCGTGCAGTCGGATATCTTTGATCTCTCCGTGGGTTCTGCGAAAGTGAGGCCGGACAAAGAGATGGGCTACGAAGCGGCGAGGGCGGCATTTGAAGCGCCGAACTATAAAGATGGCAACTACGGCGCCGGCTGCGGGGCCTCCGTCGGCAAGATCGGAGGAATGGAAACCGCCATGAAGACCGGGATCGGGAGCTATGCCGTACAGATCGGGGAGCTGAAAGTCGGTGCGATCGTGGTGCTCAATGCGCTGGGAGATATCTATGACTGGAAGAGCGCCGAGCAGATCGCCGGACTTTTGAGCGAGGATAAGACGCAGTTCCGGAGTACAGTGGCTGCCATGTGCAGATCGATCGAAGCGGTGGAGAACAAGTTCACCGGAAACACGACGATCTCCGTCATCCTCACAAATGCGCGTTTCGAAAAGCCGCAGCTCTGCAAGATCGCGGGTATGGGACACAACGGCTACGCCCGGTCGATCCACCCGGTGCACACTTCCGCAGACGGAGACAGCATCTATGCGGTATCGCTGGGAGAAGTAAACGGGGATCAGGACCTGGTGGGAATGCTCGGAGCGGAGGTGCTCAGCGACGCGATCATCAGGGCTGTGGACTGTGCAGAGAGCGCATACGGCCTGCCGTGCAGGGCGGAGCTGGGGCTTTGATGCCGGCAGGAAGGCCCGGACAGGAGATCGCAGATTCGAAACGGGGAGAGTGTGATTGAGCAGAAAAAATGACGACAGACATACGATATGGGAAAACATGGAGGCGGCTTTTTATATTCTGCTGCCGCTTCTGTGCGCCGCCGCGATCCTGAGAGGATGCAGGACCTGGAATACGCCGAGCGAGGGATCGCAGCAGACGGCTTCCGGGCAGCAGCTCATGATGAGAGAACAGGATGAGAGCGATGCACCGGCGCCGGAGGAGTCTGTCGGGACGAAGGCTGAAGAGAAAGAAGAGGAGCAAGCCGGCGGCGGTTCAGAACCGGCCGGAAGCGCAAAGCGTGCGGCGGGAGAAGAGAAGGGCGCATCAAGCAGCAAAAAAGACACGGAACCCAGACGGCATCCTTATGATGACGACAAATTCGCCTATTCGGAAGAGACCGGACACATGTCCTACAGTGATGAGAATTACGAATCTCTTCCGGGGATCGACGTCTCCGACCACCAGGGCGAGATCGACTGGGAAGAAGTGGCCGGAGCGGGATATAAATTCGTCTTTGTCCGCGTGGGATTCAGAGGCTACGGCGACGAGGGAACGCTCAACGAAGACACGATGGCTGTTCAGTATATGAAGGAGGCGAAGAAGGCCGGTCTGCAGGTAGGCGCCTACTTTTTCTCGCAGGCAGTCAACGAGGAGGAGGCCGCCGAGGAGGCGCGTTTTGCCGCAGAGATCATCCGAAAAGCGGGGACAGGGCTGGATCTTCCGCTGGTCTACGACCCTGAACTGGCCGGCGGCAGCGCAGGCCGCGCCAATGATCTTGACCGGGATCAGGCGTCCGCAAATGCGCTCGCTTTTAAAAAGGCGGCGGAAAAGGAGCTGTCCTGCAAAGTGGCGCTGTACACCAATCTCTATTGGGAAAACACATATTTTGACGTGGAGACGCTCAACCAGTTTGAGATCTGGTATGCGGATTACGAGCCGACGCCGCAGACAAGCTATCAGTTCACCTGGTGGCAGTACACGGAGAACGGATCCGTGCCCGGCATCAAGGGGAAGATGGATCTGAACCTGTGGATCAAAAGGACCGACTGATGAGAGTGCGGAAGATATGGTATAATCAATGAAAACGGTAAAGGAGGCTGGGCAATGGCATTTGCAAAGAACTTTTTATGGGGAGGCGCTGTTGCGGCACATCAGCTCGAGGGAGCGTGGGATGTGGACGGAAGAGGCCCAAGCGTCAGCGATGTGATGACAGGGGGCTCCAATAAAGTGGCCCGCAGGATCACAGACGGCGTGGTGCCGGGTGAAAACTATCCCAATCACAAGGGAATTGACTTTTTCCACACCTATAAGGAGGATGTGAAGCTCTTTGCAGAGCTCGGATTTAAGTGCTTCCGCACATCGATCTCCTGGAGCCGCATTTTCCCCAAGGGCGACGAGACAGAGCCCAATGAGGCGGGACTTCAGTTCTACGACGATCTGTTTGACGAGCTTTTGAAATACGGGATCGAACCGGTGATCACGCTCAGCCACTTTGAGATGCCCTACTACCTGACGCAGGCGTACGGCGGCTGGACCAACCGCAAGCTGGTC
>CACXGR010000061.1 GCA_902767235.1 uncultured Lachnospiraceae bacterium
CCGGCACTCCCCCTTGCGCAATCCCGCCTCCCCAGTTATGATGATTACTGACAAAAACAAGAATTACCACAAACACATGGAGAATACGGATGTCCCAATACGAACTGATCGTCCCCTGCCACTTCGGCATGGAGAGCATCCTCAAAAACGAAATCTATGATATAGGATACGAGATCACGGAAGTCAGCGACGGCCGCGTCACTTTTCTTGGCGACGAGGAGGCCATTGCGAGGGCCAATATCTTTTTAAGGACCGGTGAGCGCGTGCTGCTCAAGGTCGGCTCTTTCCACGCGGAGACCTTTGAAGAGCTGTTTCAGGGCACGCTGTCGCTCCCCTGGGAGGAGTTTCTGCCCGCCGACGCCCGCTTCTGGGTCACCAAAGCGGCCAGCGTCAAGAGCAAGCTCTTCTCTCCCTCCGATATCCAGTCCATTATGAAAAAAGCCATGGTCGAGCGGATGAAGCGCGGATACGGGCGCGAGCAGTTCCCGGAGACCGGGGATTCCTATCCCGTCCGCGTATTTCTCATGAAGGACGAGGTCACGGCGGCGCTGGACACGACCGGAGAATCCCTTCACAAGCGCGGATACCGCAAATACAAGGTCACCGCGCCGATCGCCGAGAACCTGGCGGCCGGCCTGCTGGCGCTGACGCCCTGGAGACCCGGGAGGATCCTGGTCGATCCCTTCTGCGGAAGCGGCACTTTTCCCATAGAGGCGGCCATGATCGCAGCCAACATCGCGCCGGGCGTGAACCGCAATTTTACGGCGGAAGACTGGAAGCATATCGTATCTGCCGCGACCTGGAAGGACTGCAGGGATGAGGCGCTGGATCTGGAGACGCCGGATATCGAGACCGATCTCCAGGGCTATGACATCGATCCCGACGCCATCGCCGCGGCGAGGGCCAACGCCAAACTGGCCGGCGTGGATCATCTGATCCACTTTCAGACCAGACCCGTCTCCGCCCTCTCCCACCCCCGCAAATACGGTTTTTTGATCACAAACCCGCCCTACGGCGAGCGTCTGACCGGAAGCGAGGAGGACTCGATCAAAAAACTCTACCGCGAGCTCGGCGACGCCTACAGGAGACTGGATTCCTGGTCCATGTATCTGATCACCTCCTTCAGCGGATGTGAGAGCGAACTCGGCCTCAAAGCCGCCAAAAACCGCAAGATCTACAACGGAATGCTGAAGACATATTTCTACATGTTCCCCGGGCCCAAGCCGCCCAGAAAAAGAGGTTAAGCGATGAAACATCTGATCATCTTCGCCACAGGCAACAAAGGAAAGATCCGCGAGATCCGCGACATTATCACATACCCCGACACGCAGGTCCTGTCCATGAAGGAAGCCGGCGTGGCAGCCGATCCGGATGAGAACGGCACGACTTTTGAAGAAAATGCCATGATCAAGGTACGGGCTGTCGCGGAAGTGATCCGGGACAAAAAAGAGAAAGGCACGCTCTCTTTTGACACAGATGACACGCAGATCACCGTCATGTCAGACGACTCAGGGCTTGTGGTCGATGCGCTGGGCGGCGAGCCCGGTGTCTATTCCGCCCGCTACCTGGGATACGACACGGATTACAACTACAAGATGAGTGAGATCATGAAGCGCATGAAGGATGTGCCCGACGAGCAGCGCACCGCCAGATTCGTCGCGGCGGTCGGCGCCATTTTCCCGGACGGATCCGAGCACGTGGTTCGCGGCGCCATGGAGGGCGTGATCGGCCGTAAGATCTGCGGGCAGAATGGCTTCGGCTATGACCCCTTCTTCTATCTGCCCGAATACGGCAAGACCAGCGCCGAGATCACGGAGGAGCAGAAAAATGCCATCAGCCACCGCGGCAAAGCCCTGCGCGCCATGATGGCGCTTCTGGACGAGTGGCGGGCGCAGCACGGCGATCTCCCCGGAGGACCGGCCGAATGAAAGTCCTGGTCATCGCCGATACCCATGCGCAGGACGACGCCTTTCTCGAGGTCCTCTCGCGCGAGCAGCCCTTTGACGCGCTCCTGCATGCGGGAGACTTCGAGGGCAGCGAATTTGTCTACCGGGCGCTCACGGATGTGCCCTTTTATTACGTGGCCGGCAACAACGACTTCTTCACCGATGCGCCCTGCGAGCAGGTCATCGAACTCGAGGGCTGCCGGATCTTCATGACCCACGGCCACATGCGGGACGCCGACTTCGGGTATGAGGAGATCGTCGCCGAGGCCCGGCGCCGGCATGCCAAAATAGCGATCTTCGGCCACACACACGTCCCGGTGGCGCAGATGCAGGGCGGCGTGCTCCTGCTCAATCCCGGGAGTCTGTCCTGGCCCAGGCAGGAAAACCACCGCTTCAGCTACATGGTCCTGACACTGGAGAACGGCCGCGCATCTTCATGGGCGATCCGCTATCTGTGATCCGCAGCCGCTCTGCGCATTGGTCATCCGGACAGCCCCGGACAAAAATATAATAAAATTCAAAAACAATGTTGACAATAAAGTCTATTCCACTTATAATTACTCTTGCATTTGAGATTGGTCTCCGGGGTGTGGCTCAGCTTGGCTAGAGCGCCTGGTTTGGGACCAGGAGG
>CACXGR010000062.1 GCA_902767235.1 uncultured Lachnospiraceae bacterium
ATAAACCGAATCGCAGCCGGAGAGGTCGTCGAGCGTCCCGCCAACGTCGTTAAGGAACTGGTGGAGAACGCCATCGATGCGGGCGCTACCGCCATTACCTGCGAGATCCGGGAGGGCGGCAAAAAGATGATCCGCGTCACGGATAACGGATGCGGCATCGAGAAGAGCCAGATCACAAAGGCTTTCGAGCGGCACGCCACCAGCAAGATCCGCGACGACAGCGACCTGTCCAGACTGATGAGCCTGGGCTTTCGAGGAGAGGCCCTCTCCAGCATAGCCGCCGTCTCCCAGGTGGAGATGATCACCAAGACGCGGGATTCACTGACGGGGATACGCGCCACCAACCAGGTCCTGACAGGCTTCAGCGAGGATGCGCCGGTAAAGCTGGACCTCGAGGAGATCGGCGCGCCGGATGGCACCAGCGTGGTGGTCCGAAACCTTTTCTACAATGTCCCGGTCCGCTCCAAATTTCTGCGGCAGCCCCAGACGGAAGCGGGATATATCACGGATCTGATCGAAAGACAGGCCCTGTCCCATCCGTCTGTGTCCTTTCACTACAGAGTGGACGGCAGGGAGAAGCTGCACACGACCGGAAACGGCGATCTGAGGGAGCTTCTCTACCGGATCTACGGGCGGGAGATCACGGGCAAAGTCCTGCCGATCAGCGCATCGGACGGCAAGTACCGCCTGGAGGGATTTGCGGGAAGGCCAGAGATCAGCAGGAGCACCCGCAATTTCGAGATCTTCTTTGTAAACGGAAGGATGCTCAAGAGCAATACGCTCTCCAAGGCGCTGGAAGCCGGCTACCGCACGGACCTCATGCAGCACCGCTTCCCTTTTGCCGTGCTGCATCTGACGGTGCCTCCGGCCGAGGCCGATGTCAATGTGCATCCGACCAAGATGGAAGTCCGCTTCTCCGACGCGGAATCCGTCTATCATTTCATTGACGAAAGCGTACATGAGGTACTGCACCGGACGGAACTCATTCCCGCAGAACTACTAGAGAACCGCGCGCAAGAGCGCGAGAGAAAGCGCCTGGAGGCACAGGAGGCGCAAAAAGAACTGCAGCAGGCGCCTCATCCCGAGCCTTTTGAGCGCGCCAGACGCCTGGCTGAAGAGCCGGCGCCTTACGGCGGCCGCCCCCTTCCCAGTGGCCCGGCACGCTTCGAAACAGAAGATTTTGTGTTCGAAGACAAGCGCATTGAACAGGACCTGCGCAAGGAGGCGGATGACACAAAGGCAGACCCGGCTGCGGATTATCCCAGGGGCAGTTTTGTTCAGGGAAGCCTGTTCGCAGCAACAGACTTTACGCCCGACGAGGAGGATAAGATCCTGCTCGAAGACAACCGGCCCAGGTTCCGGATCATCGGACAGGTATTTGAGACTTACTGGATGATCCAGTTTGAGAACAAGCTGCTGATCATCGACCAGCACGCCGCCCATGAGAAGGTCAACTATGAGCGCCTGATGAAAAGACTGGAGAATGCGGATCCCGCACAGTCCGGCTCCCAGATGCTGGCGCCGCCTTCCGTCATCACGATGACAGGGCGGGAAGAAGGTGAATTCCTGGCTCACGAGAAGGTCTTTCAGTCTATGGGCTATGAGATCGAACCGCTCGGCGCCGGCACCTATGCGATCCGGGCCGTTCCCATGGAACTGTATGGAAATGACGCAACGGAGCTGCTGAGGGAGACCCTCGAGGAAATGGTGGAGGAAAAAATGAACGGCACGCCGGGGGCGATCCTGGCCAAGGTCGCTTCCATGTCCTGCAAGGCAGCGGTCAAGGGCAGTTCCATCCTTTCGGAGCGGGAAGCGGAGGAGCTCATCGAGCAGCTCTTAAAACTCGACAACCCCTATCACTGCCCCCATGGGAGACCCACTATGATCGTGTTCTCCCAGGCGGATATGGACAGGAAATTCAAGAGGATCGTCAATTGACTGCCCTAAACAGCAGAGCGGGAGGAATCCTATGACCGGAGACTTGACCATCAATAAGACGCCGCTCGTGATCATAGCAGGGCCCACCGCATCCGGCAAGAGCGCCGCGGCGGTCGAGCTCGCCCTGAGGATGAACGGTGAAGTGATCTCTGCGGATTCCATGCAGATCTACAGAGGTATGGATATAGGGACCGCCAAAGTGACGAAGGAGGAGATGCGCGGCGTCAGACACTATCTGATCGACTGCGCGGACCCCGATGAAAACTACAATGTGGTCCTGTTTCAGCAAAAAGCGCGGGAAGCCGTGCAGGAAGCTGTCTCAGCCCAAAAGCTGCCCATTCTCTGCGGCGGTACCGGATTTTATATCCAGGCACTTTTGTATGACATCGATTTTACCGAGATGGAAGAGAATACCTCCCTGCGCAGCCGCTATGAAGCGCTGGCGGACGAAAAAGGTCCCGAGGCGCTCCACAGGATCCTGAAAGAGAAAGATCCGGCTTCCGCCGCGGCTATTCATCCCAATAACGTCAAGCGGGTCATCCGGGCGCTGGAATTTGCGCAGGAGAGCGGCGGATCCATTGCCGCCCATAACCTGGCGCAGCGGGAGCGGGGATCCGCCTACAACTCGGTATTCTTTGTCCTGACCATGGACCGTCAGAAGCTCTATGAGCGGATCGACCGGCGCGTCGATCTCATGATGGAGCAAGGCCTTCTGGACGAAGTGACCCGGCTGCGTGATATTGGGATCGCCAGAGACAGCACCGCCATGCAGGGGATCGGCTACAAGCAGATCTACAGCTATCTGGAGGGCGACTGGAGTCTCGAGGAAGCCGTGCGTCTCATCAAAAGGGACACCAGACACTTTGCCAAAAGACAGCTGACCTGGTTTCGCCGCGAGAAGGACGTGATATGGGTGGATATCGATCAGTTTGATACCAAAGAGGCACTCTATGACCACCTTCAGAACACAGCATCCGGGATGCTGCACAGATAAAAAAGATCAGAACATCATCAAAAAGGAGTACTACTGAATTATGCAATCTATTTACCGGCAGTTCGGGATCACAGACAAGGTCCTCGCTTATGCGGAACCTGTGCTGGCTCGTCTCGAAGAGAGATTCAAAAAGATCGACGAGACTGCCGAATACAATCAGCTCAGGATCATCAAAGCTATGCAGGACGCCCATATCGGCGAGGCGAACCTCAAGGGCACGACGGGATACGGTTACGACGATATCGGAAGAGACGGACTGGAAAAAGTATACGCCTCTTATTTCCACACCGAGGACGCCCTGGTGCGGCCCCAGATCACTTGCGGGACACACGCGCTGGCGCTGGCCCTCATGAGCAATCTGAGACCCGGGGACATTCTCCTGTCTGCGGCGGGCGCACCCTACGACACGCTGCAGGAAGTCATCGGCATCCGGCCCTCCCGGGGTTCCCTGGCCGAGTACGGCATCGGCTACCGCCAGGTGGACCTGCTCCCTGACAGCAGCTTTGACTTTGAGGGGATCCGCGCCGCACTAAAGGAGCCACATATCAGGCTGGTGACCATCCAGCGCTCCAAGGGCTACCAGAGCCGCAGGACACTGAGCGTCAAGGCGATCGGAGAAGCCATCTCTTTCATTAAACAGATACGGCCGGACGTCGTCTGCATGGTTGACAACTGTTACGGCGAATTTGTGGAGCGGATCGAGCCCTCCGACGTCGGTGCCGACATGATCGTTGGATCGCTGATCAAGAATCCGGGAGGCGGCCTGGCGCCCATCGGCGGCTATATCGCCGGGACCCGTGACTGCGTGGAAAATGCCGCCGTACGGCTTACTTCGCCCGGACTGGGCAAAGAGGTCGGCGCGACACTGGAAGTGCTCCCTTCCTTCTACCAGGGCTTTTTCATGGGCCCCACCGTGACTGCTTCAGCGCTCAAGGGAGCTGTTCTGGCGGCAAACCTCTACGAACCGCTCGGGTTCGATGTGCTGCCCGATATGAAGGAGGAGCGGCATGATATCATCCAGGCCATCACCTTCGGTTCCCCTGAAGGCGTGATCGCGTTCTGCCAGGGGATTCAGGCGGCATCGCCCGTCGACAGCTTCGTCAGCGCGGAGCCTTCCGATATGCCGGGATATGACAGCCAGGTCATCATGGCAGCCGGCGCCTTTGTATCCGGGTCCTCCATTGAGCTGAGTGCGGACGGCCCCATCAAACCGCCCTACAACGTGTATTTCCAGGGCGGTCTGACCTGGCCCCACGCAAAACTCGGGATACTGAAGACCCTTCAGAATCTTCTTGACCGGAAACTCATTGACCTTCCTTAAACCCCGGAGAGGCTTAACGGAGGGATATATTGAACGATAAGACCAGGGAACAGCCCTATGAGCGCTTTCTGAGCTGCGGACCGCAGAGCCTGACCAACGCCGAACTTCTGGGCATCATTCTCAGGACCGGCACAAAAGGTGCAACCGCCGTCGATCTGGGACGGCAGATCCTTCATCTTCACGACCCGGAAGGAAACTCGCTTTCCATGCTGCCGCAGCTGACGATGGAGGAGCTCCGCTCCATCTGCGGGATCGGAGAGGTCAAAGCAGTGAAACTGCTGTGCCTGTCGGAGATCGCCCGGAGGATCGTCCGGGAAAAGGTCCGCATAAGACCTCGTCTCGATTCACCGGACCTGATCGCAGACTACTATATGGAGGAGCTGCGGCATCTTGACACGGAGCGCACGATCCTTCTCCATATGGACAGCAAAATGGCGCTTCTGGGAGAAGATGTCATGACCATCGGCACCGTAAACGGAGCGCTGATCTCTCCCAGGGAAATCTTTATCAAGGCGCTGGAGAGACGCGCCGTTCAGATCGTGCTGATCCACAACCATCCCAGCGGAGACCCCTCACCGAGCAGAGAGGATATCCGCGTCACAAGGCAGCTGATCCGGTCGGGCAGTCTTCTGGGGATCCGGCTGGTCGACCACATCATCATCGGAGATCTTTGTTACTGCAGTTTAAATGAAATGGGATTAATCACTGATGAAAACACCGAATTTTAGGGACCGCGCCGTCATACTGGCTCTGGTATCCGTACTGATTGCCTGTATTTTGACCGGGCGCCTGTTCTATCTGCAGATCATCCGCGGAGAGCAGTATACGGAATCCTTTGAGGAGAGCGTCACCAAGCGTGTCAGCATTCCCGCCAAGAGAGGAAGGATACTGGACAGGAACGGTAGCGTGCTGGCGGAATCCAGGGCGGTCCGCAGCATTACGATCGTGGACAATACAGGGAACACGAGCGAAGAGAATGACCGGCTCAATCACATCATCCGCAGGACACTGGAGATCCTGGCGGATCACGACGAGCAGCCCGTGGATGACTTCGGGATCATATGGACCGGTTCCCGCTTTCAATACACAAAGGAAGGATTTGATCAGCTTCGGTTTCTGGCGGATGTCTACGGATATGCGGACACCGAGACGCTTACCGATCAGGAGAGAGACGCGGACGCCGAAGACGTCGTTCTCATGCTCGCGGACCGCTACAGGATCGATAAGGACATGACCACCTCCGGCAAGAGCAAGCTTCTTCTGGACAATGTCATGATCCGGTACAAGCTGGCGCTGAATGCCTTTCAGAAGTATATCCCGACCGTGATCGCCGAGAACGTGAGCAAGGAGACCGTAAGCGAGATCCTGTCGGAGAAAGATCTGGACGGCGTCAATTCACAGTCCGCTTACCAGCGTGTATATTACGACAGCGAGTGTCTGTCCGATGTCACCGGCTATATCAGCCAGATCGGCGCTGATCAGCTATCGGAAAACAAGGACATCTACAGCGCCGGCGACCTTGTCGGGACAGTCGGGATCGAAGCCTCCATGGAGGAGCTCCTGCGGGGGAAGAGCGGATACCGCTCCATCAGCGTGGATAATCTGGGAAGAGAAAAGGCGGAACTGTCCTTTCAGAGTCCCGTAGACGGCAATGACCTGTGGCTCACCATAGACAGGGATCTGCAGATCGCGGTCTACAAGATCGTCGAAAAAAATATGACGGATATCATTCTGTCCAAGATGACGGACAGTGTATCGTCCTTTGAGATCACGGAGGAGACCGACGGCTCCGATATCCTGATCCCCGCGGCCGATGTCTACGCATCGCTGCTCAGCTATATCATTGACCGCGACCACTTTGAATCCGACGACGCATCGGACAATGAGCTCCAGATGCTCGGCATATTCCGCTCCTATCTGGACAGCGTGAAGATGATGATCCGCTCCGAACTGGAATCCGTGCGCACACCTTATGACTCGGCGACGGCGGAGCAGAGAGATTACTCCACATACATCATCCGTGCGCTCTATGACCAGGGTGTGCTCAACTCGGACAACATAGACACGGACGACGATGTATACCGCGAGTGGACGGTCTCAGGGACCACTTCCATGGGGGATTTCCTCTATCGCGCCGCCGAGGCGGGATGGATCGAAAAAGATAAGATCGACACCGATTCCAATGATCCCGATCAAGTGTTTGAAGCACTGATCCGGTATATCCTGGAAGAGCCCTGCACCGACTACAGCTTCGGGAGCATCGTGTGCAAGTACATGATGGAGTCGGGCGCCGCAAACGGAGACCTGGTCTGCCTGATCCTCTTTGACCAGGGGCTGTTCGAGCCTTCGGACACGACCCTCCGCTCCATTGAGAACGGAGAGTACCGGGCGTCCTTCAATTATGTGCGCAAATTGATCCAGAACGGTTATCTGACGCCCGGTCAGCTGCACCTGTATCCCTTCAGCGGCTCCGTGGTGATCACGGATCCGCATAACGGCGATGTGCTGGCCATGGTGAGTTATCCGGGATATGACTGCAACCGCATCCAGGACAGGAGCTACATGGAAGAGATGGTGCGCAATCCGTCCAAACCCATGCTCAATCACTGCACACAGCAGAGGACGGCGCCGGGCTCCACCTTCAAGATGGTGACCGCCGCAGCCGGCGTCTCCGAGGAGGTCATAGACACCACCGAAACGATCGACTGCGAGGGAAGATTCGAAAAGATCGATCCGTCGCCGCAGTGCTGGATCTACCCAAGCAGTCACGGATGGCAGAATCTGGAGGGCGCGATCGCGAACTCCTGCAACATGTATTTCTATGAAGTTGGTTACCGGCTGGGAGAGAAGGACGGAGCGTTTGACAACGATACCGGCATCGATACTTTGGCTGAGTACGCCGCCCGCTATGGACTGGACAGGGAATCCGGCGTGGAAACAGAAGAGGCCTCGCCTTCCGTGGCCACCAGGGATGTTGTCCGTGCATCGATCGGGCAGTCCAACAACGGATACACGACTGCATCGCTGGCGCGCTATGTGGCAGCCGTGGCGTCAGAGGGAGAACTCTATGACCTGACGCTTCTGGATCACGCCGAAGACAGCAGCGGGAACAAGATCGAAGAGTATGCGCCCAAGGCGCAGGATACACTCGAAATGAGCGAAGCGTACTGGCAGAGCATCCACAACGGGATGCGCAGAGTTTGTGCGGCCAAGTCTGAGTTCTCCTCTATCTACAGATATGATGAAGACGGAAATTCGGAGCGGATCACAGCCGCCGGCAAGACCGGCACCGCGCAGCAGGCCTTCAATATGCCCAACCACGCGCTGTTCCTCGGATTTGCCCCCTATGATGATCCGGAGATCGCGCTCGCGGTCCGGATCCCCAACGGATACAGCTCTGAATATGCGGCGCGCATTGCCGCACAGGTCATGAAGTACTATTTTGACAATGACACACTTTCGGATACGCTGTCATCTTCAGATATCCCGAACTATGAGAATGGTGATTAACGGTATGAATCAATCGAACAGATCTGTCATGGACTCGGCAGTCCATAATGTCAGGAAACTCGGAAAGCTGGACCCGGCGCTGTATGGCGCCGTGATCCTGCTCAACCTCATGGGACTTGTGTCCATAAACAGCATCGCCGAAGTATCCGGCAACAGCGGAATACTGATCAAGCAGACCGCCGGAAGCGTCCTGGGTATTTTGGTCATGACTGTCCTCAGCACCATCAATTACAAAAGGTTTTCGAAGTACTATAAAGTGCTGTACGGGGTGGTCATTTTGTCCCTTGCAGCCGTGCTCTTTCTGGGCACTTCCGGCGGCGGTGCCAGGCGCTGGATCAGCATTGGCGGGATCACATTTCAGCCCTCCGAGCTGGCAAAAATATTGTTGATTTTATTTTATTCAGAGTTCATAATTAATTATATAGGGCAGTTTTCGCGACTGCAGGTCTTTGCGCTCAGTACTCTGCTGATCCTTCCGCCGTTCTTTATGATCCTCAGGGAACCGGATCTGTCGACCAGTATCATGATCATTCTTATCTTCTGCGTTATCCTTTTCATTGCGGGGCTGAATAAGAAGATCATTGCGGGGGCAGCAGCCGCTGCCATCCCTTCCGTAATGATACTGCTGTACCTTGTGCTCAGCGGCAGCAGTACATTTCTCGGCGATTACCAGCGCCAGCGTATTCTGGCATGGTTTCACCCGGAAGACTATGCGTCATCTACCGCCTATCAGACGATGAATTCAATGACGGCAATAGGATCCGGCAGGCTGATCGGAAAAGGATTGAGCGCGTCATCGAGTACACTGCTCGGAACAGGGTTTATCTCCGAATCGCAGACAGATTTTATCTTTGCCGTGATCGGAGAGCAGTTTGGCTTTCTCGGATGCAGCATTATGATCGTCCTGATCACCGTGATCGCTGTCAGATGCTGTATCATCGCATCCCGCAGCAGAGATCTTTCCGACAAGATCGTCGCCTGCGGCATGGCTGCATGGATCGGCCTGCAGAGCTATCTGAACATCGGTGTAGCCACGGGCCTTCTGCCGAACACCGGCATACCGCTTCCCTTTGTCAGCTATGGACTTACAAGTCTTCTGTGCCTTTACGCAGGGCTTGGCTTTGTTCAAAACATTTGCATTCGCAGCAAGAAAGCAACATCTGTGCACAGACACAGCAAATAATGGAGAAATCAATGAGGATTGCATTAATCGCACACGATGCCAAGAAAAAACTTATGCAGAACTTCTGTATTGCTTACCGTGGTATCCTGAGCCGCCATCAGCTCTATGCGACGAGCACGACCGGAAGACTGATCGAGGAAGTGACGAACCTCAACATTCACAAGCATCTGGCCGGACATCTGGGCGGTATGCAGCAGATCGGCGCTCAGATTGAGCAGAATGAGATCGATCTGTTGATCTTCCTTCGCGACCCGCTCAATCCCAAGCGGCATGAGCCGGATGTCAATGATGTAGTCAGGCTCTGTGATATGCACAACATTCCCATGGCCACAAACCTTGCCACTGCCGAGCTTCTGATCAAATCCCTGGACAGAGGAGATCTCGAGTGGCGCGAAATGTACAAGTAGGATCATCAGCAATATGAACGATTTTAAAAAGAACAGCAGCAATCATACCGGCACAGGAAAAGTTTTCCTGTCCGGTGTATCAGTAAAAAGAGCGGCCGCAGCCGTTCTTTTGTTTGGATGCGCCTTTTTGGCGACCGGATGCGGCAGGACCGTGACACATGACTACGAGAGCATGCGCAGTGCCGGTTCCGTGGCGCAGGAAGTCATAAATCCCATGGTCACATCCCAGGCGCTGTCCATCAGGCAGAAATCATTTGCTTCGAGTCTGTGCCTCCCTGCCGATACAGGCAATGCAAAGGGCCTGAAGGGGAATCTGGAGCTCGCCGGCCTGTTTGACCTCAAGACGAAGAAGACCCTTTACGGCTCAGGGCTCACACAGCGCGTGTACCCGGCGAGCACGACCAAACTGATGACGGCCCTCGTGGCACTCAAGCACGGGGATCCGAGTCAGCGGATCAAGATATCGGAAAAGGCCGCCAATCCCGGAGACGATGCGCAGCGGCTGGTACTGGATCCGGGCGACTCCATGACCCTGGAACAGGCCGTCAATTATCTGCTGGTCTTTTCAGCAAACGATATTGCGATTGCGATCGCCGAGAATGTCGGCGGCAGTTATGACGCATTTGTGGATCTGATGAACGAGGAGGCAAAGGCGCTCGGGGCAACAGGGACGCATTTCACGAACCCCCACGGCCTTCACAACGAGAACCACTACACGACGCCGTACGATCTCTATCTGATCCTCAACGCTGCCCGCAAGAATAAGATCATCAAGGAGATCCTTCCCAAATCAAGCTATAATACCGTCTTTATCGCCGAGGACGGATCTGATAAGAGCATTTCCGTCAATGCGACCGACTGGTATCTGACGGGCGATGCCGCCGCACCGGAAGGGATCACGGTCATAGGGGGCAAGACCGGCACCACAGACCCCGCCGGGCACTGCCTGGTGCTCTACTCGCAGAACGGTTCCGGCAACGGCTATATTTCGGTCGTCATGAAGACGGATACGCAGGAGGAGCTTTACGACAGCATGAACAGCCTGCTGTCCGAAATACCGAATTAGCGGTTGTATTTTGGGGTCCAATCCACTATAATGAAACCATAAATTCCCTGTTTTTTAGGAAAAACAGGGAATTCCCATCATTATATACAGGAGGGTGAGTCCATTGGTTCAATTAATCATCGGCAACAAAGGAAAAGGTAAAACGAGGTACCTTCTTGAGAAAGTGAACTCAGAAGTAAAAGAGACTTTAGGAAATATCTGCTACCTGGATAAGAGCGCCAAGCATATGTTCGACCTGAACAACCGCGTGCGTTTGATCAATGTCTCGGATTTTATGATTGAAAATACTGATCAGTTCATCGGTTTTATCTGCGGCATTATTTCTCAGGATCACGATCTGGTACAGATGTATTTTGACAGTTTTCTCAAAGTTGCCAAACTGGAAGGGAAAGATATCACCGATACGATCAATCGGATCGTCAAGATCTCTAATACCTTTAAAGTTGATTTTTTCCTCAGTATTTCTATAGACGAGTCAGAAGTGCCTGACGACTTAAAGCAGCTCATCGAAGTCGCACTCTAATCAATAAGATCATAAGCTGGGCCTTGGAAATCAGCGTATTTCCAAGGCTCGATTTTTACGCATTCAGCATTTCATTTACAGAGGTAGAAGATTGGCAAAAAAGCGTTCATCTCCGCATATTATCTCATATCGGCGTCCTTTCCGGATCAATGTCGGCCTGTTAGCCTTTTTGGTCATTCTGGTCTATGTCCTGATCAGTCTGTTTACCTATCTGACATCTAACAGAACAGAGGTATATGAAGTGCGGACAGGCGTCCTGACCGACAATCTCGTCTATCAGGGCATTGTACTGCGGCAGGAATCCGTCGTAAACAGCGACTATACCGGGACCGTCAATTACTACAACAAAGAGGGCGAAAGGATCCATGTGGGCGAGCTCGCCTTTTCCGTCGATGAAGCCGGAAAGCTCACGGACCATATCAGCTCGGAAAACGAGGAGTTCTTCTCCCAAGAGGACATGCAGCGCTTTCGGAAAGAAGCGATCGCCTTCTCGCGGAAATTTGCCCCCACATCCTTCGCATCTGTCTATGATTTCAAGAGCGGCGCCGTGAGTTCCGCCCAAAAGATCACAAACCGCAAGGTGCTGGACGAGATCAAAGATCTGAGCGCCACTTCGATCCATACCTGCTATACAGAGATCCCGGGCGAGATCATTTATGCGGTGGACAACTGTGAAGACCTGAGCTTTGAGAACCTCACGCTGGATGATTTTGACCGGACAGGATACAAGAAGAACCTCCTGCAGAATGGCAGCAAGATCACAGCGGGTGACCCCGCCTATAAGATCGTGACAGACGAAAACTGGTCTGTAGCCATCCATGTGGCCAATGCCGAGGAGGCCCAGAAACTTGTGGACCGCGGCTATATTCAGGTCCGTTTCCTTGAGAACCAGCTTGTATCATGGGCGTCTGTCTCCTCCCGAAGCGACAGTCAGGGGAATTACTATGTCAACCTTCGCTTCAGCAATTCCGTGTCTGAGTTCTTTACAGACCGCTTTCTGGATGTGGAGCTGCTGACATCCCAGCGTTCAGGCCTCAAAGTTCCCAACAGTTCCATCACAAAGGGACAGTTCTTCCTGGTCCCCAAGGAATTCGTATTTGAGGGCCCTGCGGGCCAGCTGGGCGTGCTTTTGGAGATCTATACGGAGAACAACGAGAAGAGCACCCAGTTTGTCACAGCGGTCCCCTACAGCGAAAATGAGGACTGCTATTATCTTGATGACAGCATATTGAGAGCCGGGGAGATCATCGACCGCCCCAATTCATCGGATCAGTTCACCATAGGCAAACAGGAAGAACTGATCGGTGTCTATTACATCAACAAGGGCTATCCCGATTTCAGGCAGGTGGAGATCCTGTCCCAAAACGAAGAGTACGCGATCGTGAAGCCCAACTCCATGTACGGCCTTCAGGAATATGACTACATCGTGCTCTATGCAGGCTCCGTTCACATGAACAGCTACTACAATTAATGCATCCGCTTTCAGAAAGGATCTGATACCTTGGTTAGTGAAAATCTTGACCACATTGAAGAGAGAATATGTGCCGCCTGTGAGAGGGCAGGAAGAGACCGCCGTTCGGTCACCTTGATCTGTGTCACCAAGACCAAACCGCTGGAAATGCTGCAGGAAGCATACGAAAAAGGACAGCGCGATTTTGGCGAGAACAAAGTGCAGGAGATCTGCCGGAAAAAGCCCGAACTGGAACCGGATATCCGATGGCATATGATCGGACACCTGCAGCGCAACAAGGTGCGGCAGCTGATGGGGCAGACTGTGATGATCCACAGTGTCGACAGCCTGCGGCTGGCAGAGACAATCAGCGCAGAAGCCGAGAAGGCCGGACTGGTCATGCCTGTTTTGATCGAAGTCAATGCCGCGCAGGAAGAGAGCAAATTCGGCGTCTCTATCGAGGAGACCGAAGAACTGGTGAGAGCTATATCTGCCCTCAGGGGCGTACATATTGAGGGGCTGATGACGATCGCGCCCTATACAGATGACCCCGAGTCCAACAGGGGGTATTTTGCAAGGCTCAGAGAATTAGCAGTTGACATCGGTCAGAAATGCATCGATAATGTTTCTATGGGTGTGCTCTCAATGGGTATGACAGGTGATTTTGAGGTTGCGATCGAAGAGGGCGCAACACATATCCGTGTCGGTACCGGCATTTTCGGCGAGAGAATATATACCTGAGCCCGCCGTCGGAACAATCTGCGGGAATGAATCTGAATAAAGGAGTAGTGCTGTTATGAGTTTTATGGATAAACTGTTCAATGTCATGAAGTTTAACGAAGACGAGGATTACGACGAAGACGAAGAGTATGAGGATGAGGACTTCTACGGAGACAACGGCAAAGCGCCCGAAGCCGCTGAGAAGAAGCCCGAGAAACCCTCACGTGCAGCCGTAACGGCTGATGACGATGATCTCGACGAAGATCCTGTACCCAGTGCGCCCAAGCCCAGAAAGCGCTTCATTCCTTCTGCATCCAATGACACGCGAACAGATTTCAGAAATGATTCAAAATCTGATACAGGAATTGCAACCAGACAGGTTAAGAAACAGTATTCGGAGGCAGGAATGGAAGTTTGTATCATTAAGCCAACATCGGTCAACGATGCGCGTGAAGTAACCGAGACACTGCTGGCCAACAGAACAGTGGTTCTCAATCTGGAAGGACTCGATGTGGATATCGCACAGAGGATCATCGATTTTACTTCCGGTTCATGCTACGCCGTTCACGGCAACGTAATGAAGATCTCTCACTATATCTTCGTTATTACCCCCGCCAACGTAGACGTATCGGGAGATATTTCCACGGCGACCAGCGCAGCAAGAAACAGTGATACCGGCACGCTCAATATGCCTTACGGCATCAGAAGCTGAGCGCGATCACTTAGTCAGATAAGGCGCATCCGGCAGAAGTCGGGTGCGCTCTTTTTACGGTCATTTTGGGACGCCGTTTTATTAGTCTCCTCATAGCGTTGACCGCATCGGTCATATGACCATAATAGTCAATATGGATTGAGCATGTATAACAGAAGCATTATCGTGCACCCTTATATTGACTGTCCGAGACAATACTGCAAATAAAGGAGAATAGACAATGAACAAGGATCCGAAAAGAACGATCAAGGCATGCCTGCTGTTTGCCGCACTGTTGGCCTTCGATCTTTTCACCAAATCGCTGGCTGTAAAGGCCCTTTCGGACGGTCGTCACGTTCCGTTGATTAAAGGTGTCCTGGAGTTTTACTATATACAGAACCGCGGCGCGGCTTTCGGGATCTTTCAGAGCGGGACAGTATTGCTGACGGTCATATCGACCGCCGCCGTTATTGCGATCATCTATATGTATTTTCGCGTACCCGGCGGTCCCAAATACCTGCCGCTCAGACTGGTCCTGATCTTTATTTGTGCCGGCGCTGCAGGTAATCTGTATGACAGAGTCGTTCTCCATTATGTCAGAGATTTTATCTACTTCTCGCTGATCGATTTTCCTGTATTTAATGTCGCGGATATGTATGTCACGGTATCCGTATTTGTCCTTATCATTCTCATCATGTTTTATTATAAGGATGAGGACTTTCAGTTTTTGGATCGCAGCAAGGCCTGAGAGACCCGTTAAAGCAGGCATCCGGAGGTATATGATGGAACAAGTCAACGAATTCATTGTCCCCGAGGAATATGAAGAGGAGCGGCTGGACGCCGTGCTGGCTTTAATGTGCGAAGGACAGTCCAGAAGCTATCTCAAGACAGTGATCAAGGACGGGTATGTCCTCTTGAACGGCAAGATCGTAAAGCCCAGTGCGAGAGTGAAGGAAAATGACCACATTGTCCTGAAAATGCCCGAAAAGATCATTCCGGACATAGAGCCGGAAAATATCCCGCTGGACATTCTATACGAGGACGACGATGTACTTGTGGTCAATAAGCCCAAGGGAATGGTCGTTCACCCGGCGCCCGGCCACTATAGCGGGACCCTTGTGAATGCGGTCATGTACCACTGCGGAGAAAGCCTTTCCGGGATCAACGGCGTCATGCGGCCGGGGATCGTCCACAGGATCGACCGGGATACGACCGGGAGTGTGATCATATGCAAGAATGATGCCGCTCACAGCAGCATCGCACAGCAGCTCAAAGAGCACACGATCGTGCGGCGCTATTACGCCATCGCCTACGACAATATTGCAGAAGATTCTTTTACCGTCGATCAGCCGCTGGGAAGAGACTTAAAAGACCGCAAGAGAATGGCGGTCAGGCCTGACGGCAAGCGCGCTGTTACCCACGGACAGGTTCTTCGCCGATTCGGGAAGTATACATATGTGGAATGCCGGCTGGAGACCGGCAGGACCCATCAGATTCGCGTCCATATGGCCTATATCCATCACCCGCTCGTGGGCGATGAAGTATATGCCGGAAAGCGCCAATCCCCGTTTGCAACGCAGGGACAGTGTCTGCATGCCGGCGTCCTGGGATTTGTTCACCCCCGCACCGGGCAATACATCGAGACCCATGCGCCTCTTCCCGAATACTTTCAGCGTATATTGTCCAAAATTCAGTGAATATAGCTATTCTTTTCGTTTAATTTGCATATTTTTTCAGCCAATTGTATAATAATCATATATTCATTGCGTCCGCTGCATTCACAAAGGAGGTAAGTCATGAATACGATTATCACAATCGGAAGACAGTACGGATCCGGCGGAAGGGAAGTCGGACAGAAACTGGCACAACACTACGGGATCAACTTCTACGATTCCGAGCTGCTCTCAAAAGTCGCCAAAGAGAGCGGATTCTGCCAGGAGATCGTTCAGCAGCAGGATGAGCGTCCCACCAGTTCCTTCCTTTACAATTTGGTCATGGATACATATTCCTTTGGCTTCAATAATACCGGCTTCACCGATATGCCGATCAGTCAGAAAGTATTCCTGGCGCAGTTTGACACGATCAAAAAGATCGCGAAGGAAGAAGGCTCCTGTGTGATCATCGGGCGCTGTGCGGACTGTGCGCTGCAGGACTTCCCGAATGTGATCAACCTGTTCCTGCATGCAAGCGAAGAGTTCCGGATCGCCCGGGCAGCCACCTATCCTGACGTCCCCGAGGAGGACAAGAAGAATCCCGACAGACTTCGGGAATTCATTCTCCGGAAAGACAAGCAGAGACAGAGCTATTACAATTATTATTCCATGAAAAAATGGGGCCGTTCAGACACCTACAACATGTCCATCGACACAGGTCTTCTGGGGATCGACGGCACCGTCCATCTTTTGACGCAGGTCATAGAGGACTTCGAAAGCAAAAACTGAACCGGTGATCACAGAAAACGGATTTCCTTTTAGGAAGTCCGTTTTTACTTGTAACTGAATTGTACTTATTACGTGTAATCATGTATAATTAGAGCAGTAGGAACGGTGTTCGAAACCTTATTATGTGGTTATGAAATCTATATATTTTTGAAAGGAGAACAACCTCGATATGAGCAAAAAATGGAAAGCCGCCATGTATGGGGTCGCTTTTGTAGCCGGCTGTGAGATTGGAATTGCCATACAGCTGATGAAAATGATCCATAAATTCAATGTAAAGGAAAGCGCTCTGAACGAAATGCTCCCTGAAGAAACGCTCGAATCCGGCGAGTTTCCGGACGGGGAGGTGTCACCGGCATGAAATGGAGGATCATAGCAGATTCTAGCTGCGATATTTATGATATGGATCATAAGCCCGAAGATGTCTATTTTTCCACGGTTCCCTTTGTGATCACAGTGGACGGCCGCGACTTTGTGGATGATGAAAGCATTGACGTGGATGAACTGGTGGACGCCATGGCCGCGAGCAGCAAGAGTCACACATCATGTTCTTCGCCTGCCGACTGGATCCGGGAATTCGGCGAAGAGGGCGACGTATTTGCGATCACGATATCATCCAATCTCTCGGGCAGCTATAACAGCGCCTGCACAGCCAGAGAGATGGTTTTGGAGAAAGATCCGGACAGAAAGATTGAGATCCTGGATTCCCGCGGCACAGGCCCCAGTCTCAATATGATTATCGACAAGCTTGCAGAGCTGATCTGTCAGGGGCTGTCTTTTGACCAGGTGAAGGCACGGATCCATGCCTATATGCTGGATCACAAGCTGATCTTCGCGCTTTCTTCCTACCACAATCTGGTCAACAACGGAAGAATGCCCAAGATCGCGGGCATCGTGCTGGGACACCTCGGACTGTGGGGCATCGGCATAGCAAGCGACGAAGGCACGATCAAAATGAAAAAGATCGCCAAGGGCGGCAAGAAAACCCTGCAGGTCATCCTGAATGATTTTAAAGACCGCGTCGCAGACAAAGAGTGCGTCGTCATTTCCCATTGCCGCAACGAAGAATTTGCCGCCGCGCTTAAAAAGGCGGTTGCCGTGAAATACCCTGACAAGATCGTCAAGATCATGCCTACACGCGGCCTGTGCAGCTATTACGCAGAAAGAGGCGGTATAATCGTCGGATTCTGATATAGAGAAAAGAGCAGTGCATTCTGCATCTATTACGCCGCTAAATATGGATTTAACGTCGTAAATATATCAAACGCAACAGGAAAGGGGCCTCACCGGGCCCCTTTTCCACTGTGCTTCAATGATCCATAAATTCTATGATATTGTGGATCGCCAGATCCATGATCTTCGGATCCGTAAAGCGATGATCTCCGTTCTGCAGTGCAATGAGCTCGATCACATTGTCGTCTGCAAATTCTGCGGACACATCAAAAGGAATGACTTCATCCCTTGTCCCGTGCAGGATCAAAATATCGTCTGCATAATCTGTGAAGTCATGCTTTCTGATGTCCGCCGCCTCCAGCTCGTCCAGGAAAGGTTTACTGATCTTGATCTTCCTGTCAAAGCCTACGAGTACCGGCTTCCCCTTCATGATCTTATCGTAGTCGTCCTGCGACATGATGCGATGGATCATAGAATCATAGATCGTGATGGCCGGGCATCGCAGGGCAATCTTTTTAAAGGGATTTCCGTGTTCCGCAATATACTTGAGGAACAGGAATCCTCCGAAGCTGGTCGCGTAAGCATAGATCTCTTCTGTCCCGAACGCTTGTTTGGCATGTTCGATGACGAACGTCAGATAGGTGTCACACTCACTGAGCTGAAGGTTTTTGCGGGCGTCGTCGCCGTGGCAGGGCCAGTTAAAAGTGATGACGCAGAATTCCCTGTGCTTGGAGATAAGCTTTGCCGCGAATTTTTCTGCCGCTTTATTGTCCTTGTGGCCTCCGAACCCGTGTCCGAAGATCACTATCTTCTTTATTTTATGCAGATCACTGCAATAGAGTTTGCACCGGATGCTGTATCCGGCTTCATTGATGTCAAAATATTTTTCCATTTACTTTACCATATTACGCTTTTGGAACCATGTATTCTGTGTTGATCACATCTTTATCAAAGATGGTTACGAGTTTTTGTTCCTTTCTGACGGGTTTTCTGTCTAATGCAAAAATAACATCCGCCTCAAGTTCCTTATTTGTCAGGACGCCGTTTCTTGCCTGCACGTTCAGCATTGCCAGATCATAAAGAGACGTTTTGTCCTGCATAAGCCTCTCGTTTATGTAGTAAACAGTTTGCGACAGTATGCCGGCATAATTCTCTATTGCCAGGCTTGAAGCAGGCAGGTCAAAATGTCTGTGTGTATCGGGAGGATCCGCCTCTCCGAACTGATTGAGGCGGTTGTGTGTTGCCATATTCAGGATCGTTATGGTATTGTCATCAATGTCGTAAATGACAGGAATGTTGGCATATGCTTTTCCGGTCAGGTCCACTCTGAATTTCACTTCGGCCGGATTCAACGGATTATTTCCGGCTGTTCTAATGCCCTCTCCCGCTTCGTCCACATTGGAGAACGCAAGAAAGCATTCTGTCAGATGATCTACGGTTGTGAATCTGTCCCATGCGATTCCTTCATATACAATATATTTTGCTCCCGGAACATCTTCTTTGATCTTGGAGAGATTCACATCTATGATCTCCGTTACACCTCTGGTCGTATCCTGACAGTCTCCTGAATGGTAAGCATAGTTTTCTTTGAGGTTATTCCAGGAGATCTGTCCGAGAAAGCGGTAGTTTTGATCGAGAAAGGCACAGGAAAAGTCAAAGAAACCGTCTCGAGGCCCCTTTTTGTACAAGGCGGCACGCAGTATTTCTTTATCCCGCCCATATGGAATTCTGGTACCTGTCGCTACCGTCCTGTTTTTTCCGCTGTCAGACCGTCCCACAAGCGGAACAGGGCAATTTTTCAGTGCCGGATCAATGTAAACTTTTCCGATGTCTTTCTTATTGGCAAGCTGCCCGGCGATCAAGCTGCGCAGAATATTTGAAAAACGGTCTTTCGTTTCTTCAGAAAGCTTTCGCGACACATTCGGAAACGGCTCTGCCTCCACATATCTGACCCGTTTGAACCTGAATTTTACAGGTTCTTCTTCCGCAGAGACGTTTGCATCGACTACCTTTTTCAGAGTCAGAAGTTTGTCCATTGGCGCATTTACGCACTGTTCCTGGACCATCCGGAGGATTTCATCTACGCCGCTGGGATTATTTGCCGCCTCTGCCTTTGAGATCAGGTCTTTGACATGGTCCAGCAGCACCCCTTTCGAAACAGATGCCAGGATCTCTGCCGCCCCCACATAGTTCTTGTCTGCCAGCGCCTCTTCATACAGGCTCATTTTGCTTCTTAATCCGTTGACTTTCACAACAAAGTCTGTAAAGGTTTTTCCGCCTTTCATTTTGTCGAAATGCAGTCTCCGTTTTAATACGTTAACGATGAACTTTTTGGCATATCTCGGAATGGCAGATTCACACATGACTGGATCGTTGTTTCTCAGTCCTTCTGTGAAAATACTGTAAAGCGCGGTCCTTTCCCGATTGGTAAAGTTGCGGTATTTCTGTTTTTTAGCTAATGATACATCTGCCTCGGGTGTAAGCGCTGCCAGTAGTCTTTCAAAGTCTGTGATCGACCTGACATCAATATTCCGGTATCTGCCGTCAAGGAAATCATGTGCAGCTACAAGAGCCCATGTTTCTCTGAATGGGATGACATCCGGCTTATAGTGTTCATAGCTGAGGTTTTCTAAGGCGAACTTGATGATTTCCCTGTCATATTCAGACAAGGATGTCTTACCGGAAAGCATATTTCTGACCATTTCATAGTAATCGTTCACATCTCCGAGATGGATCGTGATCAGTTCCGGCTGATCAGATGCCGCCGCATTGCTCCCTTTCAGTGACTTATGAGCGATCGCGCTTAGGATCTTTCGCCCGACGCCTTTGTTTTTCTTGTCTTCTTCCTGCTTTCTTGATGCCAGTTCTTTCATGACATTCAGGAGTGCAGATGTCAGAGAATTGTCAGCAAACGCATTTATTTCAGCAATATACTCATCATATACGGTTGTAAAATAGGACATGAAACGAAAGCCGGAAAGTGTATCAATGTCAAGAGTCTGTACGGATCGGGGAAAATCAGGGAACAAAATATGGTGTTCGACATCCACGCCCTTTGCTTCTTTCAAAACGCCTAGCAGCGGGTGATAGACCTGTTCAGTCAATCTTTCTTCTGACATAATGGCCATCTTTCTGATGTCATTATAGGAGAATTTATAGCCGAGTTTCTCAAAACTTGCGAGCATGCCTGCAAGAACGCTTTCTTTCACCGGCGAG
>CACXGR010000063.1 GCA_902767235.1 uncultured Lachnospiraceae bacterium
AGGGCTATAGCCAAACGGTAAGGCAGCGGACTCTGACTCCGTCATTCTGAAGGTTCGAATCCTTCTAGCCCTGCTAGATTTTATAGGCATTCAACACATGTTGTTGAGTGCCTTTTTTTTGCCTTATTGATCGGCTTTACTAGCATTTATGGGATTCTTCTTTGCTCGTCATTCGTCATCTCTATATTGTCTTAGATACTACCGAATAGTTGGACACATCCCTTCGGTTATTGACAAGAAAAATCCCCCCAAAACGCCCTCGATACTGCACGAAATACACAAATGTAACCCCCCGGATTTGTGCATTTTGCTAAATTTAAACAAATAATAAAATAATGGTGACAAAATATTAAGAAAATGTTAATATTCTAGATAAGATATTACAATTCATTGGAGCAAATGATTACCGTCATCATGGAGATCGGAGGGGACTATGAAAAAGCATACAGTCATCGCATTAGCATCGGCACTCACGATTGCGGCAGGAAGTATTTTTGCGGCAGACGGTTTTGCCTCGACAGAGAGATCCGGCGAAAAGGACACCGGTATTTCTGCATCGGACACGAGCGGTGACAGCATTTCTTATGACGACGCCATCGCGGAGCTGTACGCGCGAAGCACATCTATCTCAGATCAGGAAATTCTCGAAATTGCCCGCAAAATGAAACCGGACTGCACAGCCATCGAGGAAGAACTCGGCGCGGATGCGGCGGATCAGATCATGAATGCCATCAATATCTATGAACAGAATAAAGCGGATCATCTTCTCGGCGACGAAAGCGCGCAGGAGAATGAAGATGTCATGAGAGAATGGGAGAAGCAGGCGGCCTACACCAAGACGGGCATGGATGCTTCCCAGACGCTGACTGCGCTGATCCCCGGCTACACGGTCACTTCCTGCAGCGAAGAAAACGGACAGATCCTCGTGGATGTGGACGAATGGATGACGGAAGGATATGTCGCGGGCGCTGACACGGATACAGAAAATGTCTCGGCTTATCGCTATTATTTCACTGCAGTGCTGGAAAAGGACAAAGACGGAGGCTACGAAGTGGCGTCCGTGATCAATACGGACAAAAACTTTACCTGGATGGAGGACATGGAAGTTCAGGAAGAGCAGTATGAGGGAGAAGAGGCGCAGCTCTTTGCAGAGACGGCTGAAGCCGGCGCATCCGACGCGGTATCGAGCGGCAGAGAAGGCCTGAAGACATCGTCCCTGAAGACGTACGGCGTCGCCGGCTACAATTACAATCCGGACAAGGCGATCGCCTACGCGGACAAATGGGCGACCTCCAGAAACCCCGAATACAGGCAGTATCCCGGCGTTGACTGCTGCAATTTCGTTTCCCAGTGCCTGTATGCCGGCGGAATGCCCAAGAACAGCAGCTGGTATCCGGGCTCTTACGACTGGATCAACTGCACGGGCGCGATCTCCAACTTCAAGAAGTACGGCAAGTTCATGAGCGCCAGCGACGGAAATGTCCTGAAGGGCAATCCGGTATATTACGACTGGAACAGCAACGGCGTGTATGACCACACCGCAATCTGCGTGGGAAGAAACAGCGCGGGCACACCCATCATCGACGCGCACACCGGCGATCACTATCACGTGACATGGCGCCTGGGCAGAAACGGCAAGCGGGCGACAATCCAGCTCAGGGGGAGCGGATCATCGACAGACAGCCAGAATGCCGCGAAGTCGACCGTGGGCAAGTGGAAGAAAAAGAACGGCAAGTGGTATTACTACGACGCCAACGGCAAGCTCCACAAAGGCTGGCTCAAATATAAGAAGCAGACCTATTATCTCAAGAAAAACGGACAGATGGCCACCGGCTGGCAGAAAGTCGGAAAGAGCTGGTACTATTTTGCCAAGAGCGGCGAGATGAGAAAAGGCTGGCTCAAACTCGGATCCAGAAAGTACTATCTCACGGATTCGGGCAATATGAAGACAGGCTGGCTCAAGAAGGACGGAAAGTGGTATTACATGTGCTCGGACGGCTATGCGGTCACGGGATGGAAAAAGATCAAGGGCGATACCTACTACCTGAACAAGCAGGGTGTCATGCAGACCGGCCTGATCAAGATCGACGGCAAGAAGTACTATTTTAACTCCGAAGGGCGCATGACGCTCGGATGGGTCACGGTGAAGGGGAAGAAATATTTCTTCAGCCCCTCGGCGGGCGGCAGAGCAGCCACCGGCGCGTGGGACATCAACAATGTGATCTATTACTTTAATGCGGAAGGTGTTCTGATCAGCTGATCAGAAGATGGTGAAGATGTATAGCTTTGACGGAAGAATTCGATACAGTGAGGTGGACAGGAGCCGGAGACTCACGGTGGAGAAGACGATCGACTATTTTCAGGACTGCTCTTCCTTCCAGTCGGAAGATCTGGGCGTCGGCCTCGACTATATGGAGAGAAATAAGTTCGCCTGGGTCGTCAACTACTGGCAGATCCGCTTTCTGAGAAGGCCCTGCATGGGCGAAAGCGTGAGGACGGGGACCGCCCCCTACGAGTTCAAGGGGATCATGGGAATGCGAAATTTCATGATGGAGACCCCGGAGGGCGAAAGACTGGCCGCCGCCAATTCCGTGTGGACGCTGCTGGATCTGGAGAAGATGTATCCCATGCGGATCCCGGCGGAGCTGAAGGACAAATACAAATTGTGCCCGAAGCTGGAGATGGACTACAAGCCCCGCAAGATCGCCGTTCCCGGGGGAGGGGGCGAGCGGATGCAGGAGCTGGAAGTGAAGTTCCATCATCTGGATACCAACCGGCACATGAACAACGCACAGTATGTGCACTTTGCGGCCATGTATCTCCCGGCCGACAGCGAAGTGAAAGAACTGCGGGTGGAGTACCGCAGACAGGCACTTCTGGGGGACAGGATCGAGCCGGTCCTCTATCACATCGAGGACAAAATATTGCTGACCTCCCTGAACGGAGAGGACGGCAGGCCCTATGCGGTGGTGGAGATGACCCTGCAGTAGGGATGAGGGACAAGAAGAGAATATTTTGCAGCGACAATCGGGAAAATTGATCACAATAGATCGCAAGACGAAGGAGATGACATGAAACTAGGAGAACTGCAGACGCTCAGAGTGGAAAAGACAGTGCCGTTCGGCGTTTATCTGACCGGAGAGGATCCGGAGGAGGGAAGAGTACTGCTTCCCCGCTCCCAGGTACCTGCGGGGACGTCCGAGGGGGACGAGCTGGAAGTATTTCTCTATAAAGATTCCGAGGACAGGATGATCGCGACCCGCAGAAAGCCCAAGCTGATGCTGCACCAGGTCGGCTACCTGACCGTGCTCCAGGTGGGGAGGATCGGAGCCTTCCTTGACTGGGGACTGGACAAAGACCTCCTGCTCCCCTTCCATGAGCAGCCCCGCGAGAGGGTCAAAGAGGGACAGGAAGTGCTGGTGGCGGTCTACTTGGACAAGAGCGAGCGGCTCTGCGCGACCATGAACGTCTATCCCTATCTGAGCAAAGAGAGTCCCTACAAGACCGGCGATCAGGTGACGGGCGTCGTCTACGAGACCAGCCGCAATTTCGGCGCATTCGTGGCGGTGGATAGCATGTTCTCCGCGTTGATCCCCAAGCGGGAACTGGTCAGGGATCTCAAGGTCGGCGACGTGGTCTCCGCCAGAGTGACCGCCGTCAAGCCGGACGGAAAGCTGGATCTGAGCATCCGCGAAAAAGCGCCGCTGCAGATGGACCGCGATATGGACCGGATCATGAACCGCATGAAGGACAACGGAGGTTTCCTCCCCTTCAATGACCGGGTGGCTCCGGAGATCATTCGCCTGGAGATGCAGATGAGCAAGAATGAATTCAAGAGAGCGGTGGGACACCTCTTAAAGCTCGGCAAAATAGAGATCGGCTCCGACGCCATCCGAATGAAACAGATGTAAAGAGATAAGAGTGAAGTGTGATGAGCGCTTCACTCTTTTTTCTGTGTGCTTTTGGGTGAAAGCGTCCCACATATAGTAAAAAATACACAAAAATTTCATCTTGATTTATGGATTTTTTTACAATTATGGTCTAAAATATAAAAAATAGGTAATTTGATCGGACAGGTCAACTGTGGTTATTGAAGCGAAAGTGTGAGGGGGACATGGTTTCAAATCAAGTATTGCAGAACACAATCGAAGGAATTAAGGAAATATCGCATCTCGAATTAGGGGTTATGGATGCGGAAGGAAGAGAAGTTGCGGTGACGGCGCCTGTCTTTGCCGATGCGTCGGGAGCGATCCCGGATTTCGCGGTATCGCCGGCGGATTCACAGTCGGCAGGACCCTATCAGTTTTTTAAAGTGATGGACGAAGGGCAGCTTGAGTTCGTCATCGTCGTCTACGGCGAGACGGACAGCTCTCTTTTGATCGGCCGCATGGCGGCTTTCCAGCTCAAGGGCCTGATGAGCGCCTTCAAGGAGCGGTACGACAAGGACAGCTTCATGAAGAACCTGCTGCTGGACAACCTGCTGCTGGTGGACATCTACAGCCGCGCCAAAAAACTGCACATCGCAACGGACGCCCAGAGAGTGGTCCTGATCGTGGAGACGGGTCAGGAGCGCGACAGAAATGTGCTGGAAGTGGTGCAGGAATTCATAGGGTCGACCACAACGGATTTCGTGACGGCCGTAGATGAGAACAATGTCGTCGTCGTCAAGGACCTGACGGATGGGAGCAGGATCCGGGACATCGAGAAGACGGCCAACGCCATCGACGAGCACCTGCACAAGAGCGGGATCACCGGGATCCGCATTTCCTACGGAACGGTGGTGGGCGAGATCAAGGAGGTGAGCCGCTCCTACAAGGAGGCCAAGATGGCGCTGGATGTCAGCCGGATCTTCTTCGAGGACCGCACAGTGATCGCCTACAATGAGCTGGGCATCGGCAGACTGATCTACCAGCTGCCCATACCGCTGTGCAAGATGTTCATCCGCGAGATCTTCAAGGGCAAGAACCCGGAGGAATTCGATCAGGAGACCCTGACCACGATCAATAAGTTCTTTGAGAACAGCCTGAATGTATCGGAGACGTCCAGACAGCTCTTCATACACCGGAACACGCTGGTGTACCGCCTGGATAAGCTTCAGAAGAGCACGGGACTGGATCTTCGGGTATTTGAGGACGCGATCACATTCAAGATCGCCCTGATGGTCGTCAAATACATGAAGTACATGAAACAGTTCGAATACTAAATCAGAAAGGAACATGCGTGAAGCGCGCCCCGGCAGGGGCGCGTGATTGCGCTGGAGATTAAATGGAAGAGTACACTGAAAATCAGCTGCATGAACAGAATCCGGACGCGGGCAGGAAGAGACGAAGAGCGGGACGCAGCGGCTTTCTCCCCGGTGTGATCATCGGTATCCTGATAACCGTTGTTGTTGTCGGGATCCTTTTTGCTGTGAGGGGAGGAAGTGCCGGGCTGCTGCTGGGCAATGGCGGCGGATCGGCTTCGGCGGTCAATGAGAAGGCCGTCGATAAGCTCAAGCTCCTCGAGCAGTATGTGGATTATTACTACTACAAGACCGACGAGGTCACGCCGGAGCAGAAAGAAAACGGCATGTACAAGGGACTCCTGAGTTCCCTTGGCGATGTCTACTCCTGCTACTACACGCCGGAGGAGTACGAGCAGCTGACGCAGCAGACGGAAGGCATCTACAGCGGGATCGGCGCCTATGTCAGCAAGGACGTGGAGACCGGCGCCTGTGTGATCTCCGGCGTCATCAAGGATTCTCCGGCGGCCGCTTCCCAGCTGCGGGAAGGCGACATCATCTCTAAGGTGGATGACGAAGACGTGATCGGCCTGGAACTGGATGAAGTCGTAGCCCGCATCCGCGGGGAGGAGGGGACGACGGTCAAGCTCACCATTGTCCGGGGAGGCGAGACGATCGACCTGGAGATCATGAGAGCCAAGGTGAATTCTCCCACCGTGGATTCCAGGATGCTCGAAGACGGCATCGGCTATCTGCAGATCACGGAATTCGACAATGTCACCGTCAGCCAGTTTGAGGAGAACATGGAGAGCCTGAAGTCGCAGGACATGAAGGGACTCATCATCGACCTGAGAGGCAATCCCGGCGGCAATGTGACCAGCGTCTGCGCCATTGCCGAGCAGCTTCTGCCCGAAGGCCTTGTCTTCTACATGGAGGACAAGAACGGAAAGAGAACGGAATATCCCTGCAAGGGGGCGGATTTTGACCTGCCTCTGGTGGTCCTGACCAACGAATACAGCGCCAGCGCGGCGGAGATCCTCTCGGGCGCGGTCAAGGACGCGGGCATCGGCAAGCTCGTGGGCAAGAAGACCTTCGGCAAAGGCATCGTGCAGAACATCATTCCCCTCGAAGACGGGTCGGCCATCAAGCTCACCGTCGCCAACTACTACACGAGGGGCGGACATGACATCCATCTAAAGGGCATCGAACCGGACGTGGAAGTGGAGCTGGATGCTGACAAATATCTGGAGGACGAAACGGACACCCAGCTGGACAAGGCGGTCGAGGTCATGAAAGAAGAGATGTCGTCCGCCCGATAAGGGATTTGAGAAAATATTGCGTCCGATTGACAAAAATCGGCGGTTTCTGCGTATATTATGGTAAAATAGTGATGGACGGCAAATGCTGTCTGCGGGAGAGATTCAATGACGAACAGCTGCGACACCTGCGAGTTTAATGTCTATGACGAGGATTATGGCGAGTATATATGCGATGTGGACATGGATGAAGACGAATACATGCGCTTCTTGTCCGACAGACATGTACAATGCCCGTATTATCGCAACGGGGACGAATACAGAGTAGTGCGCAGTCAAATGTAAAAGAAAACGAAGGAGGTAAACTATGGGACTTATCACAGCGGCGGGTGCTTCAATCTCATCTGTGCTCGGAGATCAGTGGAAAGAATATTTTTACTGCTCAGAGATGGATACGAACGTCCTTGTCAGAAAAGGACAGAAGAACAACGGCAAATCCGGTCTCCTCAACAGAGGCGGCAGTGAAAATGTAATTACGAACGGCTCCACGATCGTTGTCAATGAGGGACAGTGCATGATCATCGTGGATCAGGGAGCGATCGTCGATGTCTGCGCGGAGCCCGGCGCTTATACATACGACACCTCCACAGAGCCCAGTGTCTTCACCGGCGGACTGGGAGCCGGCCTCGCAGCCAGCTTCGAGCAGTTCAAGGCCCGCTTTACTTACGGCGGCGTGACGGCGCATGACCAGAGGATCTACTATTTTAATACAAAGGATATCATCGGCAACAAATACGGAACGGCCAATCCGGTTCCTTTCCGCGTTGTGGACAAGAATATCGGCCTGGATGTCGACATCGCGATCCGCTGCTTCGGCGAGTATGCCTACAGGCTCAGCGATCCGATCCTCTTCTATAAGAACATCTGCGGCAACGTGAACACCGATTACACAAAGGACCGCATTGAGAATCAGCTGCGCACAGAGCTCCTGACAGCTCTGCAGCCTGCATTCGGCAAGATCTCCGAGATGGGCATCCGCTACAGCTCCGTGGTCAATCATACCACCGATATGGCCAACGCTCTCAATGAAGTGCTCTCCGACAGCTGGGGCGCCAAGTACGGCATCGTCATCACAGCTTTCGGTATCAGCAGCCTCAAGGCTTCTGAGGAAGACGAGAAGATGATCAAGGAACTGCAGAAGACAGCAGTATTCCAGAATGCCAACATGGCAGGCGCGATGAAGGTCAATGCGGAGTCCCAGGCTATGATGGATGCGGCCAAGAACCCCAACGGAGCGGCAATGGGCTTCTTTGGTATGGGTATGGCTCAGCAGGCAGCAGGCGGCGGCACAGACGCAGCTTCCCTGTTCGCCATGGGACAGCAGCAGGCGGCAGCCAAAGCCCAGGCAGAAGCGGCCAAGATGCAGCCCGCGGCCGGCTGGAAGTGCCCCAAGTGCGGCACGGAAGGCAACACCGGCAAGTTCTGCGGCAACTGCGGAACGCCCAAGCCGGCAGAGGGCTGGAAATGCCCTAAGTGCGGCACGGAAGGCAACAAGGGCAAGTTCTGCTTCGAGTGCGGGGCGCCCAAGCCGGAAGACGACGGCACATGGACCTGCCCTTCCTGCGGACACAAGGGCAATACGGGCAAATTCTGCGGCGAGTGCGGAAAGCCGAAGGCCTGATCGGACAGAGAATAAATCGGATCGTTTAGTATCCATAGCGGGTGTACAAGGGGTTGTGCGCCCGCTTTTTAGTAACAACACAAAAATACAGGGGGGTAAACAATATGGAAAGGAAAGCAGCACAGCTGTGGAGAAGCGTTCTTTCGTTCATGCTCATTGCGGCAGTCGTCCTTACGCTGGCGGAGATCCCGGCGCAGGCAGGCAGTGTAGTAGAGGAGATCGAGTACAACGGGAATGGAAGAGTAGGGGTTGAGTTCAACACGGATATCGTATATCCGTCTCTGAAGATCGTCGTAAAAACTGCGGCAGGAAAGAGCCTTCCCATAAGGATCACCAGAAAGAGTTCCAGAGTTCTCAGGATCATCGTGTCCGGATTCAAACAGGGTCAGGCCTATACGGTCACAGTGAGCGGGATCCGCAGGAAATGCGGAAGAAGAAATCTCAAGGTCTCGGGAAAGATCTATACCCCTACATACAAGGGATGCGTTCCGCTCAAGAATGCCGAGTATGATATCAAAGACAGGGAAGTAGAATTCATCTTTTCAGCTGATGTGGAGTACAGGAATCCCAGGATCACGATCAAAAGAGGGTCGACCAGCTACTTCCGCAAGATCAACAAAAAGGAGAGAAGGGAGATAGAAGTTTCTGTAAAAGCTCTTAAGAAGGGTCGCATCTATACTTTCACGATCACCGGGATCAGAAAGAAAGGCGCGAAGAAATTCGGATCGATTTCGGGAACATTCAGGTATTGACGGCGCGGCGGTCTTATATTGCAACGGGA
>CACXGR010000064.1 GCA_902767235.1 uncultured Lachnospiraceae bacterium
GAGCCGGAATCAGAAAAAGCAGAGGTGGAAGCAGAACAGTCGGATGAGGCGGAAGAAGGTGAAGCACAGGCTGAACCGGAGCAGGAAGATTCAGGTGAAGACGCTGACGGAGGGTCCGGTGAGCGTCCTGACGATGAGGTCTCGCCGGAATTCAAAGAGGCTATGGACAGCTACGAGGCTTTTTTCGATGAATATGTCGAGTTCATGAAGAAATATGAGGAGTCCGATGACCCCACATCCATGCTCAAAGATTATGCGGATTACATGACTAAGTATGCAGATGCGATGGAGAAACTGGATGAGATCGATGAGGACGAACTTACGAAGGCAGAATATGCCTATTATGTCGATACTATGGCGAGGATCCAGAAGAAGCTGCTGGAGGTGAGCTAAAAGGCGGATGGTTCCGAGACCTTTGACCTCTGAGGTGGTTTGTCCACAGGTGTGGCCAAACCACCCCAGAGGTCATTTTTTCAGAAAGCCGGGAGGGGAACCGGCACTTTCCACTTGAACCTGCTGGACGCGCTCTCAATGTATTGACAAAGGGGCAGTGCTCTGGAGAAGGCAGGAGTCTTTCTGCCGCATCCTGAATTGCCGCGGCGTCATGCCGAATTTCCGCCTGAACTGCAGATTGAAGTAGGAAATGTTGTCGAAACCGTGATCCATGGCGATCTCCATCACAGGACCGGACGTCTCCTCCAGGGCGTGTGCGGCCTTCTGGATCCGATAGTGATTAATATACGAGATGCAGCTCATTCCTACATACTGCCGAAAGAAGCTCATGAAATAACTCTCGCTGAATCCGCTCATATCTGCCAGTTCCGCTACTTTTATCTTTTCGCGGTAGTGTTCGGCGATGTACTGCAGTACAGTCTTGAGCTGCTGCCGGCCAGCCAGAGAATTGCGGCTCTCCGTGGATTTACTGATATATCCGTATTGGAAGAGCAGAATGATGATATGAAGAAGTTCCTCCCTAAGCAGCATTTCATAAAAGGGAGGGCGATTCTGAAAACAATCCAGCGCTTCAAGGAAGGCCTTTCGGATCTCGTCATACCCTTTGTCAGATAGCCTGATCAGCGCCGGCATCTGCAGCTGGCCTTCCGCGAGCGGCCGCAGATACTTGGCTGCCGAGAGATCCTGCCCCTGTGCGCCCAACAGATCCAGGTGAAAGACCAGACTGTCCGAGACCATCGTTTTGCCCGGAATCTCAAAGGCAGAGTGTGTGCAGTACGGAGGTATCAGAATAATATCCCCTTCCAGCGTCCGAAAGGAACTCTGTCCGACTCTGTAATCCGACATTCCCTCCCGTATCAACGTGATCTCCATTTCCTCATGCCAGTGCAGCGCAAGTTCCCTGTAGGTCAGGGGCACAAGGCAGTGATAGCTGTTTACCGGCAGAAAAATATCGCCGTGGCTCGCTTTTTCCCGTTCTGCGGTCTGTTCCGCGATCCTGTGCATTTCCCTCTTTCTCCTTTTTACAGCAAAACCATAGAATCGTGTTAGTAATTCCTGCAATTAAGCAAGAATTCTTTCTCGTTGCTACCGTATTATACTATTACAGGCAGAGCTGTACAACCTGTGCCGGAGGCAGAAGCCCTGTGCGAGCCGGTGCACCGCCCGCCTGCAATAGCTCTCAACAATCATTGAATAATATTCATAATACGGAGGTTTTCAACATGGCTGCAAAATGGTTAAAGGACACTGTATTTTATGAGATCTATCCCCAGTCCTTCAATGATACGAACGGCGATGGGATCGGCGATATCAACGGCATCACCGAGAAGCTGGACTACATAAAAGGTCTGGGCTGCAATGCGCTCTGGATCAATCCCTGCTACGACTCTCCCTTCAAGGACGCCGGATACGACGTCCGCGATTACAAGAAGGTGGCGCCCCGCTACGGCACGAATGAAGATTTGTACCGTCTCTTCGATGAGGCGCACAAAAAGGGCGTTCGCGTCCTTTTGGACCTGGTTCCCGGCCACACATCCGAGGAGCACCCCTGGTTTTCAGAGAGCCAGAAAACGGAGAAAAACGAATTCTCCGACCGCTATATCTGGACAGATTTCTGTTTCGCGGGAGCTGCCGGTCTTCCCTATGTCGGTGGTGAGAGTGAGCGCAGCGGGTGCTATATTTTGAACTTCTTTAAGTGTCAGCCCGCCCTCAATTACGGCTTCCTCAACGTGAAGGAGCCCTGGCAGAAGAGTTTCCGCGATCCGGCCGCTATCGCGACCCGCGAGGCCCTCAAAGACATCATGCGCTTCTGGCTGTCCCACGGATGCGACGGCTTCCGTGTCGATATGGCCGCTTCCCTGGTCAAAAACGATGATGAGAAGAAGAGCGGCACTAGCGCGATCTGGAGGGATGTGCGGCGCATGCTGGATCTGGAATTTCCGGATGCTGCGATGGTGGCGGAGTGGAGCAATCCTTCCTTATCCCTGCGCTGCGGTTACGACATGGACTTCATTCTCAATGAGTTCGGCGGCGGCTATTCCACGCTGATGCGAGACTACTACAATCACGGCGGCAGCATTCACGGGGACCGGAACGCGGAGGACCACAGCTATTTCAAAAAAGACGCCGGCGGCAATATAAAC
>CACXGR010000065.1 GCA_902767235.1 uncultured Lachnospiraceae bacterium
CGGATCCATTGTGGCGTAAATATCAAATTCGCTCCGCTCGGGGAAGGCCGGGAAAATGCTGGGCAGCATGCTCTCCTGGATCTGGTTGGCCATCTGCAGCTCGGTCCCGATCCGCTCCTTCTCCGCCGTGACCCGCTTCACCTCCTGCACGTATTCCACTGTCCTGTGTGACAGCCTGGCAAAAGATTCCGCCAGCACTTCTATCTCATCGCCTGTCCGGAATTCGTCCTCCATCGTGAACTCCAGATTAGTCTCACTCAGCCCCGCGATCTTCTTGGTGATCAGATTGAGCGGCTTTACGATCTTTTTCCCCAGTATCAGCGCGCCTGCGCACAGCAGGACCGTCAGAAACAGCAGGGTTCCCTGCGTGCGGCCCTGGGCAGTAGCCATTTTGGAGAGGTAGGCCTCTTCCGTCTCTGCCTGTACTTTCTGATATCCTTCGCGCATCATATTGGCCGGCTCATCGATCACTTCCTGGTCGATCACATAAAGCAGCGTCCATCCGACGGTCGTCATCGGAGCCCCTGCCATATAGTATTTTTTGCCGTCCACCTCAACCGCTCTTACACCGGTATTCTCCTTCAGAGCGTCCTTGACGATCGCCGCCAGTTCGGAGTTCCTGTCCTTGCGGAGATCATCCGCGTTCGTCACGTCCAGCACCTGGAAGGTGCCCTCCGTCTTGGGCGAAAATACCACGTGCCCGTTTCCGTTGATCACGCACAGGAAGCCTCCGTTCTCTTCGGAGGACTGGATCGATTCCTGCATGGACGTAAGGAACAGATCGGAACCTACCACCGCCGCCAGCTCGCCGTCTTTATAGATCGGCATAGCGCAGACGATCCCGATGTCGCCGGTAAAAGCATCGATCTCCACATCCGTGAAGATGAGCGTGCCCTTCTCCACCGCCTGCTTGTACCAGGGGCGCGTTGTAGGGTCATAGTCGACGAGAGCGCCGCTCTCGGAGTATTTGGACTGCGGCCGGTCATCCACCACCAGAAAGGCCCCTTCCGGCAGCGCGATAAAGCAGGAGTTGGTCTCCGCCGAAGCCCCGAAGAGAGATACCATCATATCATTCATATTGGCGGCAAGGCCGATCTTGTCGTCGATCTCTTCCCGCTCCACTCCGTTTGCCAGGATCAGCTGCGGGACCACTTTGCCCTTGTCGGCCGGATTGGGGCCCTCAATGTCCCCTCGACCGGCGGTCTCGGGCTCGTCGAACAGCTTCTGCGCGTACTGCCCCATCATCTGCACGCGCACCGTCAGACTGTGGAAGAACTCATCCGCAATCCTTGCCTCCAGATTCGTCGTCTTGCTCATGCTCTGATCGACGACCTGGCCCATGATCGCGTTTGTCGTCTCCGTCAGTGCTTCCTGCTGCTTCTGATTGCCCTCGGCGGACACCTCCTTCAGTATACTGTTCTGGTACAAGTTCACCACAACAAAAAGCGCCGCGATCAGAATGATCGTACCGAGGATCAGATTAAAGACCTTGTTTTCAATTCCGCCTATGACGATATTTTTGTATTTTTTCATTCCACACCGTCCCCGTTTATTCTTTCCGGATCATGCTTCATTCTTATCGGTTCACGCTTCATTCTTTCCGGCTCATGGTCCCTTCTTCAATGTGCAGCGTGTAATCACAGATATCCAGCGCTGCGCGCCTGTGCGTCACAATGATGCAGGTCTTGTCCCGCATCTTCGAAATATTCTCTAAAAGCCTTGCCTCCGTCTTCTCATCCAAGGCGCTCGTTGCCTCATCCAGGAGCAGGATCGGCGCCTTGCTCAGAAGTGCCCTGGCCACCGCCACGCGCTGCGCCTGTCCCTCGGAGAGTCCGACGCCCCGCTCGCCCAGCACCACATCGTATCCGATGTCCTCCACGACGCGCGTCAGGCAGGCGGCGTCCACCGCCTCCCGGATCTCCTCCTCTGTCGCGTTGTCCGTGAACAGCGTCAGGTTGTCCCTGAACGTCCCCGAGAAGAGCGTGTTGCCCTGGGGCACATAGGCGAACAGGGCCCGCGTGCCCCTGGAGGCCGGCACTGTTTTGTCCCCGTCCCTGAACAGCATCTGTCCCTTGGTCGGCTGATAGATCCCCAGAAGGAGCTGGAAGAGCGAAGTCTTGCCGCCGCCCGATATTCCGGTCAGCGCCATGAAGTCTCCCCTCTGGATCGTCCAGTTCACATGCTGCAGCACTTCTTCGATTCCGTCATCATATTTGAACGTTATGTCGTCCATCACGATCTCGTCAAAAGAGTGCAGCACCTCCCCCTCTTCCTCCGCCGGGAGGTCCGTCAGCTCCAGAAGGCGCTCCGCCGAGGAGGTCACACTGTAGAGCTGGGAGGCGATGCTGACCGAGTTCGCGATGGGCCCCTGGATGCGGCCGATCAGCTGCAGCATAGCCGCCAGAGAGCCGTAGGTTAGGTTCCCTTTGTAGATATTGAGGCAGCCCCACAGCATGCAGAAGAGCCAGGAGAAGTCAAAGACCAGCCCCATGCTGTCATTCATCCGAAAGCTGAACATCCCCTGCCGTACCTGCTCCTTGCACAGGTACGCCTGGTCCTTTCCGATCCTGCGAAGAGACCGCTCCTCCGACAGACTGGACTTGATCAGCCGGATATTGACAAAGGTCTCCTGGGTCGAAGAATGCAGCGCGCCTTCCGCCTCCTGCATCCTCTTGTGCCGCGCCTTCATCGGTCCCCTGAAGAGGAGCACCACGATCAGTCCCAGCGTGCCGCCGACCAGCATCAGGATCACAAAGTGCCAGTCCATGGCGATCAGGATGCCCGCCGCGCCCACAAAGCTGACCACGATCCCGATCACGCTCGGCAGAATGCTCATGATGCCGTTCTTGATCACGCCCATATCCGAGAACACGCGGTTCACCAGCTCGCCGCTGTGAAATTCCTTCAGGCTCCCGTACTGCTTGGACAAGATCTCTCTCACAAGCATCCCCTGCAGAGACTGCTGCAGGTCCGCGGAGGCGTGGATCCTCAGCCATGCCTGCAGCGCGTTCAGGACATGCTGCAAAAGGATGATTCCCACCAGCATCAGCGCGTACTTGACCAGCACATCATAGTGGGACGACACGGCGCCGTCCACCAGCCCCTTGGTCGCCAGCGTAAAGCAGAGCGATGCAACCGTCGCCGCCACCGTGAGCAGGCAGATCAGGACGACCTTCACATGGACGCCCTTGGACCACCTCAGGACCGCTGCGATCCCGGGGCTCTTGAATATGGATTTTACTTTCTTTATGCCTTCAGACATGAATGCTGCCTCTTCCGCTTCGCTTACTCAGAAGTGTACCAGTCACTAACCTTA
>CACXGR010000066.1 GCA_902767235.1 uncultured Lachnospiraceae bacterium
CTGGTCTTTTTCTCCCCGATCCATGACCGGGAAGTTCCCCGGGCTGACGGGCTTCTTCTGGGCGGCGGCTATCCGGAACTCTTTGCCCGGGCACTTGCGGACAACGAATCCATGAAGGCGGACATCCGCAGATGCGCCGCGGCGGGCATGCCGATCCTTGCCGAATGCGGGGGCTTTATGTACCTGCAGGAGAGGCTGGAGATCCCGGGGGAGAAGCCGGAATATGAAATGTGCGGCGTCCTGCCCGGCACCTGCCGTATGAAAGACAGACTTGTCCGCTTCGGATACCTGGAACTGAGCGGAAAGGCCGGAACAGTCGGCTATCTCTCTGACGGCCATCGGATCCGGGGGCATGAGTTTCACTATTATGACTCCACAGACAACGGGGCGGCCTGCACGGCGCAGAAGCCGGGCACGGCGCGCTCCTGGGACTGCATGGCCATTAAGGGCAGCATCATGGCTGGATTTCCGCACCTGTACTACCGCTCCGACCCGGACTTCGCGCGGGCCTTTGTGGAGCGCTGCAGACGATTTGCGGCACTTACCGGGGAGAGATGAGAATGCATTTGAGACCGCATTGTGTGCAAAACAGAGTGACCATACTTTTGATCGCCGCAGCGGTGGATCTTCTGATCGGGGACCCGCATCGGCTCTGGCATCCGGTGCAGGGAATCGGTGCGCTGGTCAGCTTTTTTGAGAGAGTTCTGAGGGGTCTGCTGGGCGTCCCTCCTCGGGAGGAGGGGCAGGAATTTTTCCCTGATGAAGAAGGCAGCCGTCGCTTCCGCGAACGCATCGGCGGAATTTTGATGGTCCTTCTGGTCATTGCGGCGAGCGCGGCGGTGACCGCGCTTCTGCTGGCAGCCTGCGGCAGGATACACTCTTATCTGCGGATTCTGGCAGAGGGTGTTCTGTGCGGGCGTCTTTTGGCGCTGCGAAGTCTGGGCGAAGCGGGTTATTCTGTCCGAGATCCCCTTGCCGGGGGAGATATTGAGGGAGCCCGCAGGGCGGTCTCCATGATCGTCGGACGCGACACGGACCGGCTGGATGCGGAAGGAATCGCCAGGGCGGCCGTGGAGACAGTTGCGGAGAACACGTCCGACGGCGTGACGGCGCCGCTCTTCTATATGCTGCTTCTGGGCGGCATGGGCGGCATCCTGTATAAAGCAGTGAACACCATGGACTCCATGACGGGGTACAAGAATGCGCGCTACCGATACTTTGGAACGGCTGCGGCGAGGCTGGACGACGCGATGAATTTCATCCCTTCCCGGCTGACGGCCTTCTTTATGATCTTGGCCTGTTTTCTGCCGGGAAAGGAGAAAGTTTTCCTTGAGGAGAAGACGGCTGAGGGGAGCGCAGGAGCCGGAGGCGATGTGCGGGGGGGGACCGCCGGCGATGTGCAGGGACAGGCCGCAGGCGCGACTGTGTTGATTCCTGACGGCGCAGAAGCCTTTCGGATCTGGCGCAGAGACCGCCTGAGGAGCACCAGTCCCAACTCCGCCCAGACAGAATCTGTCTGTGCAGGCGCCCTGCATCTGCGGCTCTTGGGGGACACCTGGTATTTTGGAAAACTGCACCACAAACCTGAGATCGGGGATGGAGAAAGAAGAGTGGGGCCTGAGGACATCACGCGCGCGGTGCGGCTCATGAATCGGACGGCGGTTCTTATGTTTGTGGGCGCGATTGCGGTGTTGTACTTTCTCAGAAGCTAAACTGGCAGAAAGGACCACTACCATGCAAGGAATCACATATGGCGTAGGCGTAGGCCCCGGAGACCCGGAGCTCATGACAATCAAGGCGGTCCGCCTGATCCGCGAAAGCAAGGTAATCGCCTTCCCCGCCCGGGCGGCAGGCGAATCCACAGCTTTCCCCGCCCGAGCAGCAGAAGAATCAACGGCCTTCCGGATCGCCGCCAAAGTCGTACCGGAGATCCGGAATAAGACGCTGCTCCCCATCTTTATGCCGATGGTGCGCGACAGGCTGAAAATGGCTGAGGAACACCAGAAAGGTGCAAAGATTCTGGAAGAATATCTGGAAAAAGGCCAGAATATCATCTTCCTGACACTCGGTGACCCGACTGTTTACTGCAGCTTCAGCTACCTGCAGCATATCCTGGAAGAGGACGGGTATGAGGTCAGGCTTGTCAGTGGTGTCACATCCTTCTGTGCGGCAGCGGCCCGCGTAAACATGTCGCTTACAGAGTGGGACGAGCCTCTGCATGTGATCCCGGCTTCCCACCGAACAGAGATTTCACAGGAACTTTCCGGCACCTATGTTTTGATGAAATCAGGGAGCCGCATGAAGGAAATCAAGGAGTTCCTGAAAGCCGGGAAGCGCGAGGTATTCTGCGTGGAAAACTGCGGGATGGAAAATGAGAAAGTGTATTACGGAGCGGAGAGCATTCCGGAGGATGCCGGCTATTTTTCCACCGTGATTGCAAAAGAAAAAGAATAAGTATGTTTACTCTGGTGATCGGCGGGAGCGCCAGCGGAAAAAGTGAATATGCGGAGCGGCATGTCATGGCTCTGAGCGGCGGGCCGCGTATTTATATCGCCACCATGGAGCGCTTTGGAGAGGAAGCTGAAGCCCGGATCGCGCGCCATCGCGCTTTGCGCAGAGGACGAGGCTTCGAGACGGTCGAATGCTGTCAAAATATCGGAAGCCTGACTCTCCCGGAAAACAGCAATGTGCTCCTGGAAGACCTTGGAAACCTGGTGGCCAATGAAATGTTCACAGGTTCCGGCTCGCCGGAAGGCACCGGTACGCCCTCGCCGGAAGGCGCAGGCACGCCTTTCCCTGAAGAAATCACCGCACTTCTCCCGGATCGGATCGCCGAAGAGATCGAAAAGCTTCGGGCCGGCTGTGCCCACCTGACCATTGTGGCAAACGATGTCTTCTGCGGCGGAAAAGAATATGAGGGGGAGACACTCGCTTATCTACGTGTGCTCGCGAAACTGAGCAGGCAGCTCGCCCAAAAGGCAGATCGGGTGGTGGAAGTAGTCTGCGGGCGGCCGTTGCCCGTCCAA
>CACXGR010000067.1 GCA_902767235.1 uncultured Lachnospiraceae bacterium
GATAATGACCTTGGGGTTGCAGGCAAGGGCCATAGCAATAACGATACGCTGCCGCATACCGCCGGAGAGCTCGTGAGGGAACATGGAGTAAACGCCTTCGCTGTTCGCGATGCCGACCATTTCCAGTGCCTTGATCGTGCGCGCCTTGATCTCCTCTTTGCTCATTCCCTCGCCGTCGTGCAGTTCAATGACTTCGTCGACCTGGTCGCCGATGCGGAAGACCGGGTTCAGGGACGTCATCGGCTCCTGGAAGATCATGGAGACCGCGTTTCCTCTGAGCTTCTGCATGCGCTCCTGGGTGATCTGCGAGATGTCGTACGCCTTGCTGCCGAGATTGAGACGGATATGTCCGGAGACGATCTGTCCCTGCGGCCGCTGCAGGAGCTGCATCAGCGAGAGGGATGTGACCGATTTGCCGCATCCGGACTCGCCTACGACGCCCACTGTTTTGCCGATCGGGACGTCAAAGCTGACGCCGTCCACGCTCTTGACAGTGCCCGCGTCCGTGAAGAAATAGGTGTGCAGGTCGTCAAATTCCACCGCGTTGGCAGGATCGCGCATCGTGGTCAGGTATTCTTCCTCCGGCACGTTCTTGCGTTTCCACTTTTTCTCCATCTCTCCGGTGATCTTGCGGTTCGCCTTGGAGATGGCTCGTATTTCTTTACCCGAGAGGTATCCCGCTTCTTTTTTCTTAGCCATATGCCCCTCCTTTACCGTTTCATCTTCGGGTCAAATGCATCTCTGAGGCCATCGCCCACCAGGTTGAAGGCGAGTACTGTTGCCAGAAGGCAGACGCCTGCAGGGATCCAGATAAACCAGTAGTTAGTCAGAACATAAGTGTCGTTGACATCGTTAATGATGTTGCCCCAGGATGCAAACGGGAACTTTACGCCCAGACCCAGGAACGAAAGCGTAGCTTCCGTGATGATGGTAGAGCCCAGGCTCATAGTCATCGTGACGATCAGCTGCGGGATGACATTGGGGATCAGATGCCGGAAGATCCGGCGCGACGCCCGGATTCCGGTCGCCTCTGCCGCAGTCATGAATTCCTGTTCGCGGAGCGAAAGGATCTGTCCTCTGACCAGTCTCGCGATGCCGGGCCAGCCAAGAAAGCCCAGGATCAGCATCAGATAGAACATTCGGATCTGCGGATCCATTCTCATGGCGTCCATTGCAGCGCCGAGGATGATGATGATCGGCATCGAAGGAATGCAGTAGAAAATATCAACGATACGCATGATCAGGTTGTCCACCCATCCTCCGCAGTAACCGGAAAGACCGCCGAGAATGACGCCGAGCACCGTCTCGATGAACACGACGATGAAACCGATGTAAAGAGAGACGCGGCCGCCGTACATAAGGCGTGTCAGCATGTCCATACCGTTTCTGTCCGTTCCCAGCGGGTGTTCCTTCGTGGGCTCGTGATAGGTATCAAATACTCTTGCCTCAACGATCTGCATGACTGAATAGCTCTTGTTGGCCGCATCATAGCTGATCGTGTATTCAGCCGTGGTCCCGTCCTCGTCAGTAAAGACGAAATCGTAATTGCCCGCCTCAATGGCCTCCAGAAGCTGTGTCTTGAAGCTTCTTGTGAGATGGACATCCGACATGATCGCCTGCACGACATAGCGGCTCGCATAAGCGACCTCTTTGTCGCCATCGAGGACTGTTCCGTCCTCAGTGACAGTGTAAGTCTTGCCGTCATAAGTAAAAGTCTTATTGCCGCCGGCAGCTGCAGGCTCTTGCGCCGCTGCTGCTTCAGCCGTAGACCCTTCGCCGGCCGTATCGGAAGCCGCTGCTTCTGTCGTCGCCCCGCCGGTCACCGCCTTGAGGATCGCATACTGGAAATCAAACGGCAGTTTAGCGCCGGCTTCCGCAGCTGTTACGACGTCAAAGGTTGCGATCGCGATCAGCTCGCTCCCGTCTTCGCTGTAAATTCCGTAGAAGTCCTCTCCTTCTTTGACGATCGAGTAGGTCGTGCCTCCCGCCTCAAAGGTCGTGTCGTTCTTCTTGACAGCCATGACGAACTTAGCCTGTGCTACGGAAGGGAACTTGGCGCCATCCGCACTTGTGTAGCGGAATTCCGTATTTTCCTTGATGGCAGCATACTGTTTCTTCTGCTCGTCGTTGCGGTAGAACAGCTGATCCTCTTTGTAAGGGGTGATCGCGCCGCCGACAAAACTGAACAGGAACATGAAGGCAAGAATGATAAGGCCTGTTACAGCCACACGGTTCCTGAGGAACCTTCTCATAACGAGCGCGCCGGGAGACAGAGTCCTTACGCGGCGGTCGTCGTTAAGGGAGAATTCCTGATCCTGTCCGCCCTCTGCAGGCGCGCTGCCTGAGGTCTCCTCATCGGAAGGAGCCGCATTGTTTTTCAATAAGTCTTTATCGCTCATGTGCTACCTCCTTCCTTACGCTATACGGACGCGGGGATCGACCACCGCGTAGAGAATATCTGAGATCAGGTTTCCGAGCAGCGTCAGAACTGCCATGAACACAAGGTAAAACATCGAGAAAGGAATATCTCCCGCTACCATCGACTGATAGGAGACATAGCCGATTCCCGGAATGGA
>CACXGR010000068.1 GCA_902767235.1 uncultured Lachnospiraceae bacterium
GCGTCAGAAAGCTCTTTACTTTGATCCGCAAAACACTTAATATAGGAAGCGTATTGTGGTTTTCGGCAGACCCCAAAGATGGCTGCCGGGACATGCGGGGCTGGATGGATGCCGGACTGACGGCGGAAGCAGCCGCAGAACTGGCTTTGAGACTGAAGCTGCAGGACGGCAGCGGAAAGCTGCGCGCAGAGAGCGGAAGGACTGTGGCACCGGAGCTCCTTAAAAGAAGCTGCTGCCGGAAGAACTATCTCAAAGACATGTTTATGTGCTGCGGTTCCATAAGCGATCCCCGCAAAGAGTATCATTTGGAGTGGACCTGTTCGAGGGAGGAACAGGCTTCACAGCTGCAGGAAATACTCCGGAGCTTCGGAAAAGAGGCCAAGACCGTTTTTCGCAAGAAAAGCTGTGTTGTGTATTTCAAGGATTCCGAGGACATCGTGGATCTCCTCAACCTGATGGGGGCGCCTGTCAGCATGATGGAGATGGAGAATCAGCGGATCCTGAAGGATCTGCGCAATTCTGTGAACCGCCGCGTCAACTGCGAGACAGCCAATATAGGCAAGACCGTGAGCGCGTCCAGAAAGCAGATCGAGGACATCCGTTTTCTGGAAGAGACCGGTGTTTTGAAGACACTGCCGGAAAGCCTGAGGAAGATGGCCGAGCTGCGCAAGCAGTATCCGGAAATGCCGCTGCGGGAATTGGGAGATCAGGCCCAGCCGCCGATCGGCAAATCGGGGGTCAATCACCGCCTTCGCAGGCTCACGGAAATAGCCGTGAAATACAGAACGCAAAACGGGGAAAAGCCCTGATGCGCCGCTGGCCGGAAATGACCTGACAGTGCTGAATAGGAGAAAGTGTAGTATGATTAAGAAGTCAATTGAGATTTCCTGCCCGGGAGGGCTGGCACCGAGACCGATCGCTGAACTGGTGCAGGTCGCGAGTAAGTACGAGAGCAAGATCTATCTTGAGACGGAGACCAAGCGAGTGAATGCGAAGAGCATTATGGGGATGATGTCCCTGAATCTTGCAAACGGAGATATGCTTACCGTGACAGCGGAAGGAAACGACGGAGAAGGCGCCATGGAGGAGATCCTGAGTTTTTTGAAAGACAAACTCAATCTGCTGAACTGACAGACGGATCAAGAATCTGTCTCGATCTTTCCTGTCGGCCCAAATGACCGGCCTGAACCGGAAAATGAATTGAAATGGTGAACAGAATAAAAACCGCTGTGAGAAGCCGATCGACCTTTCTCACAGCGGCTTTTTGCGCGATGGGATGGACCTGCCCGGCTGTATCCAGGCCGGAAGGAGGTGTGATCCCTTAAAAGCCCCTATAAAAGGGAGGATGCCAGGTACATTTCGTACCTGGCATGTTATGAAAAAGTTATTTGTAAACCAATAAATGGAAATCGTCTGTTTGGGGGAAACAATTTGTTTTGTTTCTATGCTTGTATTATAGAGTTCAATCATGTCCAAAGATTTAGTAAAAATTGAATAATGGATAAATAGAATATGAACAAAATATGAACCCGTTTGCAATTTACATGGTGCTCTGTATAATGCATAGTATGAAAAGAGCAGTTTTGATTCTGGAAAACAAATGGCGGCCCGCCAGTGCCGCCGATGCCGAAGAGGCGCAGAAAAACTATCGGGCGCTCGGCTTTGAGACGGATGTGGTCTATGCCGATTCCCTGCCTGGCGGCATCCGGGCCTATGATACGCTGTTCATCACGGATTCCCGGCGCTTTCTGCAGGAGCTCGCGGATCAAGGGGCCGCTGTGTGCGCCTACCGCCACGGGGCCAATCCGGGCGAGGATCTTGGCGGGGCCGACTATATTTTGATGGAACCGCAGTGGGTGGACAGAGACTCTCTGGTCAAGATCTGGCAGAGGCAGCGTGACCTCCCCTGGACGATCCTGGAGACCCGCCGATGCGTCGTCAGGGAGTTTGTGCCGGAGGACCTGGACGCGATCTACGGCCTCTATGATGAGCTGGCCTGCCGCTTTTTGGAGCCGCCCTCCGCGGACCGCAAAAAGGAGCGGGAGATCCTGGAAGCCTATATCAAAAGGGTCTACCGCCTGGCCGGCTACGGCAGCTGGGCCGTCACCGACAGGGCAAGCGGCGCGCTCGCCGGCAGAATGGGATTCTCCTTTCCGCCCGGAAACTGGGCAGGCCCGCCCGTCGACGCGGTCTACGGCTATCTGGTCCACCCCGGTCTAAGGCGGCAGGGGATCGCCTCAGAAGTGGGCAGAGCGCTGCTCGCATACGGCTTCGAACAGCTTGGCTTTGAGACGATCGGAGCCGATGCGTCAGTATTGAACAGTATTTCCGACAAAATATTGCAATCTTTCGGGTTTGTATCTGTAGCGGAAGAAGAGAATCAGCGGTATTATATTTTGAATAAAAAGGATTGGAGGAACAGACGATGATCAATAAACACTATTTGGATATGCTGTCTCACAGATCAGTGATCCGGAATCTTTCCGAGTATGCCACGGCCAGAGGGAAAGAGATCGGGTATGAGAACGTTTTTGACTTCAGTCTCGGAAATCCCTCCGTGCCGGCGCCCCAGAGCTTCACGGACACGGCGATCCGGTTTCTTGAGACGATGGAGCCCCTGGCGCTTCACGGCTACAGCCCCACGCTGGGCATTCCGGAAGTCAAGGAGAAGGTTGCGGCCTCTCTCAACCGCAGATTTGACATGAATTACACGGGAAACCATATTTTCCCCACATCCGGAGCGGCCGGCGCCCTCGCGCATGCGCTGCGCGCTGTCACAAAGCCCGGCGACGAGGTCCTGGTCTTTGCGCCCTATTTCCCAGAGTACAATCCCTATATCAACGACACCGGCGCCAGGATCAAAGTAGTGCCGGCGGATATGGATACATTCCAGATCAATTTTGACGCGGCCCGGGAATACCTGACCGAGAATGTGGCGGCAGTTCTCATCAACACGCCCAACAACCCCTCGGGCATCCTTTACAGCGAGGAGACAATGACCCGGCTCGCCGATCTTTTGACCGCGAAATCGAAGGAGTTCGGCCACAACGTGTTCCTGATCTCCGACGAGCCCTACCGGGAGATCATATTTGACGGCCAAAAGGCCCCCTACCCGGCAAAGTTCTATCCCCACACA
>CACXGR010000069.1 GCA_902767235.1 uncultured Lachnospiraceae bacterium
GCGGCTGAAACAGCAGCAGAGGCACTTTCCGGAACAAAAGCTGTTGCTGCCGGAGAAGATGCGGAAGATGCTTCGGAAACAGACTATACTGCACCGGAAGAGCAGCAGCCTGTCGCAGAAGCAGAGGAAAGTGAAGAAGGCACGGAAGCTTCCGCAAATCCGGAGGCATATACCGATGATCTTCTGCACGAAGTCAATATGGAGGAGACCATCGCCCGCGGCATGCGTGAGATTGGAGACTATGACAGTGTTCTCGCGCAGGAGACCAGCGGTCAGCTCGCCATGGTAATGGAAGAAGAACCTGCCGCAGAAACCCAGGTAGACGGCCAGCTTGATCTGGCACAGATCATGTCGGAATGGGAGAAGATCCGCAAGGACAGTGAACAGCAGCGTCTTGCAGAGGCCCGGCGCCGCGTGTTGGAAAGATCCGATGCTGCCAAACGTGAACTGTACGGTGATGATTATGTCTCGGAGGAAACCTCCGATTTACAGATACAGGACAAGACCGGAACCACCCGCTCCTGGAAGAAGGAGGATGTGGAGAACGGGCTGAAACAGAAAAACAGCCGCTGAGACGGCTTTATATATGAACAACGATACCGCCAACAACAGCAATAAGAACAGAAAGGGGAACTTATGGCTGCAAATGTAAAGCCCAACAGAGTTTTTGTATCAGAGACGGATGCATATTTGTTTGGAAATGGCACGCACTATGACATTTATAAAAAACTGGGCGCTCACCCTTCGGAGGAGAACGGGAAGAAGGGTTTTTTCTTCGCTGTCTGGGCACCGAATGCGAAAGCGGTCCACGTAGTCGGAGCTTTTAATGACTGGGACGAAGAAAAATACCCCATGAAAAAGCTTAACGACGGAGGCATCTGGACGCTGTTTATCCCCGGACTCGGGGCAGGCGAGCTGTACAAGTACTGCATTACCGCAAAAGACGGAACCAAGATCTACAAGGCAGATCCCTTTGCCAATTCAGCAGAGCTCAGACCGGGTACTGCGTCCAGGACTGCGGACATCACAGGATTCCGCTGGTCGGATGCACGCTGGATGAACAAGCGCGGCAAAAAGAATCCCAACCAGCAGCCTCTGGCGATCTATGAGTGCCATATCGGTTCCTGGATGAAACATCCGGACGGCGGCGACGGATTCTATACCTACAGAGAGTTTGCAGACCGGATCGTAGAGTATCTGAAGGAACTGCGTTATACCCATATTGAGTTGATCGGTATTTCCGAGCACCCTTTCGACGGCTCATGGGGCTACCAGGTTACTGGCTATTATGCACCGACATCCCGCTATGGCACACCGAACGACTTCATGTACATGGTCAACAAGCTGCACAATGCCGGAATCGGCATCATTCTGGACTGGGTGCCTGCGCACTTCTGCCCGGATGCGCATGGCCTGGCGAAGTTTGACGGCGAGTGCATTTTTGAAGATCCGGATCCCCGCCGCGGTGAGCACCCTGACTGGGGCACCCGTATTTTCAATCTCGGCAAGCATGAGGTCAGCAATTTCCTGATCGCGAATGTTTTCTACTGGATCAGGGAATTCCACATTGACGGTATTCGTGTCGATGCAGTTGCTTCCATGCTCTATCTTGACTACGGCAAGAAGGACGGCCAGTGGCTGCCCAACAAGTACGGCGGAAATGAGAACCTCGACGCGATCGAGTTCTTCAAGCATCTCAATTCCGTCATTCATGGCGCACATCCCGGCTTCCTTACCATCGCCGAGGAATCCACAGCATGGCCCAAGATCACCGCGAAGCCCGAAGACGACGGGCTTGGCTTTGACTTCAAGTGGAACATGGGCTGGATGCATGACTTCTGCGAGTATATGAAACTCGATCCCGTTATGCGCAAGGGCGACCACAACGGACTGACCTTTGCGATGAGTTACAACAGTGCGGAAAACTATATTCTCCCGCTCTCCCACGACGAGGTCGTTCACCTCAAGTGTTCTATGGTCGAGAAGATGCCCGGCTATCGTGTCGACAAGTACTCCAACCTTCGTCTGGGCTATACCTTCATGATGGGCCACTGCGGCAAGAAGCTCCTCTTCATGGGTCAGGAATTCGGTCAGGAACGTGAGTGGAGTGAAGCGCGCGAGCTCGACTGGTTCCTGCTCTCCGATGAGCAGAATGCCGGCATGAAGAACTATGTCGCAAAGCTCCTCGAGATGTACAGGCATTATAAATGCCTGTATGAGATCGACAACGACTGGGGCGGCTTTGAGTGGATCAA
>CACXGR010000070.1 GCA_902767235.1 uncultured Lachnospiraceae bacterium
TCCATCGAGGCAGAAGTCGGCGGCATCGGCGGCGAGGAAGACGGCGTTGTTTCCCAGGGTGAGTGCGCAGATCCCGACGAGTGCAAGCTGATCGCTGATCTCGGCGTTGATTTCCTTGCCTGCGGCATCGGCAACATCCACGGCAAATATCCCGCAAACTGGGCAGGACTTCGCTTTGACGTCCTTGAGGCCATCAAGGACAAAGTCGGCGATATGCCTCTCGTTCTCCACGGCGGTTCCGGAATCCCCACAGAGATGATCCAGAAGGCCATCAAACTCGGCGTTTCCAAGGTCAACGTCAACACCGAGTGCCAGATCGCATTCGCAGAAGCCACCAGAAAGTACATCGAGGCCGGCAAGGATCTCGAGGGCAAGGGCTTCGATCCCCGCAAGCTGCTGGCTCCCGGCGCTGCTGCTATCGTTGACTGTGTCAAAGAGAAGATCGTTATCTTCGGTTCCGACAACAAGGCCTGAGGATGATCTTCATCACCAATTGCTTCGTGCAAGTTGATCGATGAAATTGAAAAGAGACCGCCCGGAAGGGCGGTCTCTTTTTGAATCGTCACGGGTGCCCGGCACCCCTTTCATCATTTCTCCACATGCGTCTCCAGCGTCTCTGTCAGGAATACTCTGCGGTAGATATCCGTCAGCATTCCGCCGAACTGAAGGTCACACTCGCCGAAAGGCTCATCCGCGACGCTGACGCCATTGTCCCTGAGTACTCTCACTTTTTTGCCATAGGTATCTGTCTTGACAAGTTTTCCCTCATCGTCATAGAAGTCGAACAGGAACTCCAGCGTATCGCCGGCTTCCAGCGTCTCCATGCCCTTTTCCATGAAGGCAAACGGGTCATCGACCAGCTGGTACCCGACGATGTGCGCCTCTGCAGGCTGGTCCGAATCCTCCTTTACAGGGTCGCACTCAATAAAGAGCTCGATCTCCTTCTTCCCGTTGAGCAGCGCCCTGGTCGTTCCGGAGAAGATGGTCCCTTCCTCCGTCTCTCTCGGCTGCCCGGCGTTGTATGAAATCAGCGCCCCGCCGATATGCGGCCAGCTGTTCTCCAAAGCGACCATGGGATGGCCGTCCTCATCCAGCGCGCCGATGTGATCGCTGCCCAGGTACATGCGGCCGCTCTCGGTCCGCATATAAACCGCCACCTGGCAGTCCACGACCGTCTTCCAGGCCTTTTGGGGAAGCTCGATCTGATAGCCGGCGCCCGTATCCTTGAGCGGGATATCGACGAAGGCGTCCGCCGTGTCATAGTCCTCGAATCCCTTCACATACCAGGGTTCCTTTGTATAATCCGCCATAAAAGAGCTCAGGAAGGAGTTATTGCTCACCGCCTTTGCCTGCTGGCTGGCCATGATGCTGAAGTAGTCGCTGCGCATAGACTTCTCCGTCTCAAGTCCCATTGCTTCCAGCTGCTCATAGGTCTTCGTATAATCACCGAGCGATTTGGCCGGGAAGCAGAATGCAACGCCGTTCACGCCTGTCCCGGAATTGCCGTTTCGGACAACGACGCAAGCCTTGACCGCGTCGGTGATCTCCTTGTACTGCGCCTCTGTCAAAATATCGTTGTCATAGTCCAGTTCAGAAAGCCGGTTCAGATAATCGACCAGATCAAGCTGATCGTCTCCGATGAATGTATAGGCGCCGGATGCGGCGATCGAGATATTCGCATAGTTTTCCGGGCTCTCCCCGATCGCTTTCTTCTCCTCCGCATACAGAAGGTCAAGCTTCCTGCGGGCAGGGGCCACATAGGTCATGTCGATCAGGGACAGTGTTGAGCCTGTATCCTGTTCGCCGTTTTTGGATACGGTGTTGTAGGGGTCGAAGCTGGCGACCATATATGTGCCGAAGTCTTCTGTGCTGATGCCCGGGTTTTTGGCAAGTTCCGAGAAGCCCAGCGTATAGTTCCAGCCGTATCCGCTCTCCGACTCCTCCGATGCCAGGAAATAATCCGCGTAGGGTTCCAGGCTGTTTGCCAGGTCAATATCCTGCATCAGGCAGGTGTCAAAGCCGATCAGGTCAAACTGCACACCGCCCTCCTTGACCGCTTCCGCGATCTCGCTGGCGGGCATGGCGCGGCCATTGTCCGCTCTGCTGTTGAGCTGATCCTGTCCGTAGCCGTAAGCGAGTCCTCCGCCGTGATCCCAGAAGACCAGCATATAGCGGTCCGCGGGATAGTTCTCTTTGGTCCAGCGGATGAAGTCCGCGAGTGACTCCTTTTCCGTCATGCAGGTGGCGGGGTCAAGATCCAGGACCTTCTCTATTTTGCCGTCGTTCACTGTATAGCGGGCGCAGGCGCCGTCCTCCATGCCAGCCGTGAACACGCGCTCCGCGGCTCCGACCTGCATGACTGTGGTCATGCCTGTGCCTTCCTTGGATGCATTGCGGATCTGCTCGATATTGACGGATGCAAAGCCCCTGTCGCTCTCCAGATCTGTTGCGACCACATATTCCATGACAACGACGTTCTGATCCGCTGAGTGATCGGGATAGAAGTAGTCCCTCCCCCGCTCCGCAGCCGCTTTCTCGATCGCTGCTGCGTCCATTGCGTCCTCGCGGCGCACAACTTTGCCCTGCTCCGTCACATTTCCGATCTTATCGTTGGCTTCACTGATCATATACTCGACGATCGGTCTGGGCATATTCTCCCTGATCGAGAGAAATCCGACCACAGCGACCAGTGCGACAAACTCCGCCGCCGTGATCAGGAACACTGCGGCATTTATGAGGAAGCGCACAAATGCGGGCGCCTCGTTGATGATGAAAGTCGGCGCCGTAAACTGAGCCTTGCCGTATCCCAGATAAAGCAGGCAGGGAATCGGAAACAGCACTGTCAGGATCGCGAAGAGCACGCCCTTGTTGAAGGCCAGGGCGATCCTGAAATTCAGGACCATGAGAAAGAGACTGTAGACCGTAAGGCCGGCCAGCCAAAATATTATGCTGTATAAGGATTCGCTGCCCACATAATGCGAAGCCGCAAGA
>CACXGR010000071.1 GCA_902767235.1 uncultured Lachnospiraceae bacterium
GACCTGCCGCATCTGGCGGATTATCACGGCACGGCCGTGCTCGGCTTTGTCGGGAATTTCCTGTCGGCTTATATCCCGTATAAAGTCTGGCGGGCGATCGACAGCGACGTGGTCTCCGTGCACAGCTGGAGACAGATCGGGCTCTATGTCTGGTCCACTGTGCTGAGCTGCCTGTCCTGCGCGCTGATGCTGGGATTCGGCCTGAGCGTGTTCTTCGGGCAGTGGTACGGAGAGATCGTTGCCGGTATATTCTTCAACAATTTAACGTTCAGCCTCGCATTGGGACTTCCGGTGCTGATCGTGCTGACGTCGACTGATTTCGGACTGGGAATATGGGTGACGCTCAGGGTGCGCCGCGGCGTGAGGTTCGCAATGCCCGGGCCGGTCCCCAACAGGTTTTCGGTTGCAATCTGCTGCATGTCGACGGCTGTTATGGGAATCACATTTTTCATGGTGCAGAGGGGCATGAATCCCGGCGGGAGCCCGCTCCTGAATGTTATGGCATTTCTGTCCATGCTGTGTGTGATCGTATTATGTCTGATGCAAGGAAAAGAAGCGGATGTCTAGTAATTTAGAGAAAGTCAAATCAATCTTTCGCAGCCCCGGAATTGCCGCGGTCCTGCGATGGTCAAAATGTGTACATGTCAAAGTAGTGATGATCTGCCTGATCACGGTGGCCGCTACGGTGGCTTCGCTGTGCTTTACGCTGGCGACCAAAGGGCTTGTGGACGGCGCCGTGTCGTCAAATTCGGAAGAACTGGTCCACTATGCAGTGATGCTGGTGGCGATCATATTAGTGCAGCATATCCTGTCGGCAGCGAGAGCCTGGTTCAGGATCCGCGGCTCGGCCGAGCTGCAGGAGTCCCTGCAGGGAATGCTCGTGAAGGAGATCCTGTCCAAGGAGTACGGCGGACTGAAAGGGTATCACAGCGGCGAGCTGGTGAACCGCGTGTTCTCCGACATGAGCGTGATCAAAAACGGTATTATGAATATTTTGCCCAGTCTGATCGGAATTGTGGTGAGCTTCGTGGGAGCCGCGGGAATCCTGATCGCAATGGACTGGCATTTCGTGATCCTGATGCTGGCCGGCGGAATACTGGGACTGGCACTGGTGATCCTGTTCCGCGGACCCATGAAGGCGCGGCACAAGAGGATGCAGGAGGCGGAGGGCGCGCTGCACTCCTCGACGCAGGAGACCTTTGTGAATATCCGGCTGATCAAATCGAGCTTGTCGGAGCCCAGGGCTCTGCGCAGGATCGGGGCGGACCAGGAGCACCTTAGCAAAGAGCAGGTGCGCCAGGGAATGTTCAGCTTCCGGATGAACGACAGCATGGGGCTGGTCTTCGACTTCTCCTGGCTGTTCTGCATGCTGTGGGGCTGCACCAACATTTATCACGGAAACCTGACCTATGGCGCGCTGGCTGCGATGCTGCAGCTGATTGGGCGGATCCAGGGGCCCATCGCGAATTCGGTGAGTATCGCCTCCCAGCTCTATAGCGTGAGCTCTTCGGCGGAGCGCCTTCTGGAGCTGACGGACCTGCCGGCGGAGGAAGAGGGCGAGGTCCTTCACTCTTTTGACGAGATCGTTATGGACGACATAACGTTCAAATATGATGACGGAATTGAAGAAGTGCTGCAGCACGTGAACTGGACGATCCACCGGGGCGACTTTATGGCCCTGACGGGGATCTCGGGAGGCGGCAAAACATCGCTCTTCCAGCTGCTGTTGGGAATCTATAAGCCGACCAAGGGGCAGATGCTGTTCCGCGACGGCGACAAAGAAGTCCCGGCTTCCCGCGGGACGCGGGCGCTGTTCGCTTATGTGCCGCAGGGCAACACGCTTTTCTCGGGGACTCTCAAGGATAACCTGACCATGTTCACGGACTCGGCGACGGAAGAGGAGATCCGCGCGGCGGTGGACGCCGCCTGCCTCACGGCGCTGGTGGACGATATCGGTTACGACGCGGTATTGGGCGAGCGCGGCGTAGGCCTGTCTGAGGGGCAGGCGCAGCGCGTGGCAGTGGCGAGGGCGCTTCTGAGCAAGGCGCCGATCCTGCTTCTGGATGAAGCGACAAGCGCGCTGGACGACAGAACGGAAGCAAAACTTTTAGAGAACATCTCGAAGATGCGGGACAAGACCTGCATCATCGTGACGCACAGGGCAGCGGCGCTCAGCATTTGCGA
>CACXGR010000072.1 GCA_902767235.1 uncultured Lachnospiraceae bacterium
ATCATTTCGCTCAAGGAAGACGGCATCGACACGCCGAAGGGACTTGAGGGCAAGAACTATGCGACATGGGAGCTCCCGGTCGAGCAGGCGATGATGAAGAACATCGTAGAAGCGGACGGCGGCGATTTCTCCAAGGTCAATCTGATACCGGAATATATCACAGATGTAGTGAGCGCCCTGAGCCAAAACATCGACGCCGTATGGATCTATTATGCATGGGACGGTATTGCCGCCAAGAGAGCCGGACTCGACACCAATATGATCTATTTCAAGGACATCACGCCTGAATTTGATTATTACAGTCCTGTAATTGTGGCAAATACAGATTTCCTTGCAAATGATCCCGAGACTGCCAAGGCTTTCCTCGCAGCCACAAAGAAGGGCTATGAATTTGCCATCAAGGATCCGAAAGCGGCAGCTGAGATCCTCTGCGAGCAGGTCCCGGAACTGGATCCGGAAATGGTCGCCGAGAGCCAGCAGTGGCTCGCAGACCAGTATATTGCTGACGCCGACAAGTGGGGATACATCGATCCCGCACGCTGGGATGCTTTCTATGCATGGCTGTATGACAACGGACTGTCGGATCAGATCCCGGCAGGCACCGGCTTTACCAACGATTATCTTCCGGAGTAAACCTTTACATGGACGTACTGCACGCAAATCATATCTCAAAATCATACGGGAAAAAGAAGATCCTGGGAGATATCCACCTGCATCTGGCAGATGGCGAACTGGTATGCATTCTCGGTGTGAGCGGAGTCGGAAAGACCACGCTGTTCAATATTTTGTCCGGACTGATCCTTCCGGATTCAGGCAGCGTGGAGCTGGCGGACGAGAACGGTGTATTTCGGGATATATCGGGGGAGACAGGACATCTGAGCTATATGCTTCAGAAGGACATGCTGCTCCCGCATAAGACGATCCTGAACAATGTGGCCCTGCCTCTTGTTCTGAAAGGAATGAAGGCAAGGGAAGCCGGAGAGATCGCGCGTCCCTATTTTGCCCAGTTCGGGCTGGAAGGGACCGAGAATAAATACCCGGCGCAGCTCTCAGGCGGCATGCGGCAGAGGGCAGCGCTGCTGCGGACATGGCTGTGCAGGAACCGCGTGGCGCTTCTGGACGAGCCGTTCAGTGCGCTCGATACGCTGACGCGCGCGTCCCTCCAGGAATGGTATCTGGGGGTGATGGAGGAGATCCGGCTGTCGACCCTCTTTATCACGCACGACATCGATGAGGCAATCTTCCTGTCTGACCGGATTTATATCATGAAGGGGAGGCCGGCTGTTCTCTCCGATGAGATCATCATCGGGAACAAGCGGCCGCGGAACAGGGATTTCATGCTGTCAGAGGAGTTTCTGGCCTATAAGAAGAGGATCCGTGAGATCATATAAAGTCATGAGCATGGGCTCACCGCTGTAATGGCGGTGGGCTCTTTTTTGCGGGCCGGGCTGCGTTATAGCGGATAAAGATTTCTTAAAACATTGGCGAATCTTCCAAATACTGCTAAAATTTGGGAGAACGAAAAAGAACAACAAATTGCCCCAGAGGTCAGTTGTTGAAGATGGGCGCATCATGGAGATTAAAATGAGCAGAACGAGATTACTGGCGATCGTATTAGCAGCTGTTTTGTCTATGGGATCAAATGCTTCGGTATTTTCACTAAAGGCATATGCTTCTGAGGAGACCGAAGAAGCGGTCACTGTCGAACAGGAAGCGCTGGCCGCAGAGCAAAACGCCTCAGAGGAGGATGTCGCTAAAGAACAAAACGCTTCAGAGGAGGACACCGCCGCGGAGGATGCAGCCGGGGCGGATGTCGCCGCTGAACAAATTACCCCAGAGGTCGATGTCGCCCCCTCAGAGGCCGATGCCGCACCGGCTGCAGATGAACAAAGTACCCCAGAGGTCGATGTCGATGCAGAGGCCGATGCCGCACCGGCTGCAAATGAACAAAGTACCCCAGAGGTCGATGTCGATGCAGAGGTCGATGTCGATGCAGACGCCGCCGCCAACGCGGCCCAAAATACGGCAGATATTCCGGCGGGTTCCGATACAGACGCAGACGGGCACCACCTGGCGTTTGCGTCGGATTATCACAATACGGGCGAAAGCATCCAGAATGCTTTTGAGGGAATGCCGGAAGACGTGGAGTATGTCGGTATGATCGGCGACATGGTCGGGGACAGAGGCAACATGCGTCCCGCCTATGATTCCGCTATGATCCTGGAAGAGGTGCAGAAAGTCTTTCCTGAGCTGGACAATACCAATGTCTCCATTGTCTGGGCGGACCATGACATGAATGTCAATGACGAGGGCACGGATATTGTGAAGTGTATGGGAGGGACTGGCTCAGAAGAGATCTTTGAAGGAAAAAATGGGGACAGCAGTCCTGCTTATTATATTTATGCGATCGCCCATTACGAGATGTCGAGAGGAGACGGGGCAAGTACAGAAGCGGCCGGAAAGTTTAAGACATGGGTCGACGGCATCAACCATACGATCCCCGTGATCGTAGTGTGCCATGTTCCGATCCAGGCAAGCCGCGGCGACAACCGGGGCGCCTCCTATTGGAATGAAGCGCTCAACTATGCGGCGACCGGCAAACAGGGGATCACGACGACGGAGCAGACCGCCGACATCATCCGAAATGTCCTCTTTCTTCACGGGCACAACCATACGAATGATCCGGATGAGCACTATTTTGGCGCGGGTACGGAGATGAACGTGCAGGTGGACACATCCTCTGAGCAGGAAGCGGGGGCTGAGCAGGGTCCGGGCGGACGCCCGCCCTTTCATCCGGGAAGAAAGGCGGAAGGCGTTCTCTCGAATATTTACTACACTTCGCTGACAGCCGGATACCTGAAGACGACAGGAAATGCGACCCTCGTCACGATCAAGGACGGAGCACTGACGCTGACCAAGTATAAGGACGGGCAGAATGTGAGTCTGGGAATGCAGGGCGAGACAAAGAAGCCTGCAGTCAGCAGCATTACCATTCCCGCGCAGCGGCACATTGACGGAGACGGCGTCGAAGAAAATATCACCCAGGCAACCTGCGAGAACAGCGGCGTTTATGATCTGGTCGTCTACTGCACGGTCTGCGGCGATGAATTGTACCGAACCCGCGTCACGACCAATGCCGCCGGGCACCAATGGGGCCGGTGGACAGTTGTCCGCGAAGCGACGGAAACGGCAGAGAGAGAGGAGAGACGCAGCTGCACAGTTTGCGGCAAAACAGAGCAGCGCCCGATCTCACAGCTGAGGCCGGAGAATCCTGACAAGCCGGAAGCGCCGGAACAGCACGAACAGCATGAACAGCCGGAAACGCCGGAACAAAGCGATGATCCTGAAGAGACAAAGACTCCGGCAGAACCGGCTCCGGAGCAAACGACCCCAGAGGTATCTCCGTCCGCTTCGACAGCGAAAACGGAACAAACGACCCCAGAGGTACCTCAGACAGGCGACAGTGACAGTGCGCTGATTTGGATCATCCTTATGAGTGGATCGGCGGCCGCACTGTGGGTTCTTTGCAGGAAGAGGTCGGCTGCGGCTCCCTGCAGGTGGAGGTGAAGACATGGAAGAACCTAAGAAGATCAAAGTCAGGGGGGCGCGTGTCCATAACCTGAAAAATATAGATGTGGACATCCCTCTCCACGGGATCGTAGGGATTGCGGGTGTATCCGGGTCCGGAAAGTCTTCGCTGGCGCTGGGGGTCCTATATGCGGAAGGCTCCAGAAGATATCTGGAATCCCTGTCGACTTATACCAGAAGGCGCATGACGCAGGCCTCCAGGGCGGATGTCGATGAAGTTTTGTATGTGCCCGCATCCCTGGCGCTGCACCAGCGGCCCGGGGTCCCGGGCATCCGGTCGACGTTCGGCACAGGGACGGAGCTTTTGAACAGTCTGCGCCTTATGTTCTCCAGACTATCCTCTCATCGCTGTCCCAACGGCCACTATGCAAAGCCCGGATTCCAGGTAGCGCTGATGCAGGAGATCGTCTGCCCCGAGTGCGGAGAACACTTTTATGGTCCCGGAGCGGAGGAACTTGCTTTCAATTCGCAGGGGGCCTGCAAGCGCTGCGGCGGGACCGGCACAGTCAGGACAGTGGACCGCAGTACACTGGTCCCGGATGAGAACATTTCCATTGATGACGGCGCGGTCGCGCCCTGGAATTCCCTGATGTGGTCGCTGATGACCGATGTCTGCAGGGCCATGGGCGTGCGGACAGATATCCCCTTCAAGGACCTGACGGACGAGGAGAAGGAGATCGTCTACGATGGTCCTATGGTAAAAAAGCACATCTTTTACAGACCCAAGAAGGCGGACACAGCGACCGCCGGAGAGATGGACTTTACCTATTACAGTGCGACGGCGACTGTGCTGAACGCGCTGAACAAGGTCAAAGACGAAAAAGGAATGAAACGGGTGGAGAAGTTCCTCAAAGAGGAGGTCTGCCCGGAATGCCGGGGCACAAGGCTGTCAGAAGAAGCGAGGGCGCCCAGGCTGATGGGGATCTCTCTCGCCCAGGCCTGTGAGATGACGCTGAAGGACTCCATAGAATGGGTGAAGCGGGTCCCCGCATCGCTGCCGGAAGAAATGCGCCCGATGGCCCGCAATATCTGCGAATCTTATCTGGAAGTCGCGGATCGGCTGATGGAACTCGGACTTGGGTATCTCACGCTGGACAGGGCATCGTCCACCCTCTCAACCGGGGAAAGACAGCGCATGCAGCTGGCCCGCGCGGTCCGCAACAGAACGACCGGCGTCCTCTATGTTTTGGATGAGCCCTCCATCGGCTTGCATCCGGCGAACATAACGGGACTGAACGGGGTCATGCACGACCTGGTCAGAGACGGAAATTCCGTCCTTTTGGTCGACCATGACACGCAGATCCTGGGGGAATCGGACTGGATCATCGAAATGGGACCGGGGGCCGGCGCAAAAGGCGGCACAGTCATCGCGGAAGGAACCGTGGAGGAACTGAAAAAGAGCGACGCTTCCGTCATTGGCGGGTATCTTGCCGGGAAGCGATCTTTTGACCGGGACAAAAAAGAGAAAGACATATTTGCAGACGGCGCGATCCGGATGGAAACGGATCGGATCCACACAGTCAAGCCGCTGACGGTCAGCATCCCGAAGTCCTCTCTGACCGTGATCACCGGAGTATCCGGTTCGGGAAAGACGACGCTGATCCTGGAGAGCCTTGTTCCGGCGCTGGACGCACTCTGCAATGGTAAAAAGATACCTGACCATGTAAAAAAGATCGAAGCGGAAGGCATACGGCACGTAAAACTGATCGACGCGACGCCGATCGGGATCAACGTCCGCTCTACCGTGGCCACCTATGCAAATGTCCATGACGAGCTCCGGAAGATCTACGCAAGGACAAAGGCGGCAAAACAATGCGGGTATAAAGCGGGTGATTTTTCATACAATACCGGATCGCTGCGCTGCCCGGTCTGCGACGGGACGGGACAGATCTCCCTGGATGTCCAGTTCCTTCCGGACGTCAATATCCCGTGCCCCGACTGCCGCGGTTCGCGCTACGGCAGCGACGCCAAGAAGATCCGCTATAAGAATAAGGCCGGCGAGGAACGCTCCCTGCCGGAACTGATGGATATGGATGTCAGCACTGCGCTCGATTTTTGCAGGGAGATGAAAACAGTGAGACCGAGACTGGAGATCCTGCGCGATCTCGGATTGGGCTATCTGACACTGGGAGAAGAGACCCCGGGACTGTCCGGCGGTGAAGCACAGCGGCTCAAACTCGCGTCGGAAATGGGAAGGCAGCAGGATGATTCGGTTTTTGTCTTTGACGAGCCGACCATTGGCCTGCATCCCAAGGATGTGGAGACCCTGATGAGTGTTTTTCGGACGCTGATCGATCACGGAGCCACCGTCATCGTGATCGAACACGACCTGGATGTGATCCGCTCAGCGGACTATATCATTGATATGGGGCCCGGAGGCGGCGAAGACGGCGGCAGGGTCGTCGCCAGCGGCAGTCCGGATGAGATCAGAAAATGCGAGGAGAGTATGACCGGAAGGTTTATTTGAAGAGTCAGAGGGCTTGTCCCTTTGACTCACTTACCGGAGGCCGACAGGTCATTCACCGCTTCATATGTCGAAAGCACCGTTCTTGCCCATTTCAGCCGGTACCGATATGACCTGTTCGTGAAGATGCAGCCCATGATCAGGTAACCGATACAATAGATCCATTCGCCGGTTTTCGCGAACACTACGATAAAAAGTCCGACCACGGCCAGCATATAGAATGCGACTGCCAGCTGCTCGAAAAAGGCGGCCGACTCGTTCAACCGATCGGCCTTGCCGTCAAATCCTCTGATCGAATTGCTGTAATCACAGTAATCCAGGAAGTAACTGCACATCTCTTTATCATTCGGATCAAACGCCCCCAGCTCCTTTTTTGAGAACAGCCTTGTCGCCAGCTCAATGAGTTCTTCCCGTCTATACGTATTGGACAAAACATTCTTTTTCTGCACGCCGTTCGCTGCCATGTCCGCACTTACCAGGCACCTGTTCGCGATACTGGCCTTTAGTCCCTTGAATAAGAGTTCCTGAATACTTTGCAGAGCGCATCCAATGATATAACATGCCACGCCTAATACGACCGCTATTTCAATATCTTTAGACAGGCCAAGTGCTGCATAGAATAACTGGGGCGCGTACTTGCCGAGAATGGGCGATAATCCGTATAGAAACACACCTCCGGAAAGGATCACGTTAAAGAATCCGATAATATTCAGCTTGTCAACAATACCTGCAGCTAACTTGTCCATATGAAATCCTCTATTTATAGTCAGGTGGAGTCAGGGGAGACAGTCCCCTTTTACGCTTCCAAATTTGACGGTACCATCAGCTTATAATAGTATATCAAAAAAGGCAAATTTAATACTATCGATTTACAACAGGAACGATCACTTTGACTCAAAAGAGGAAATGATGAAAGAAACACAAGAACTCAAAGCGCGCGCCGGGCACCTCGCCAAACGGACCGCCAAAGACTGGAGCAGCCGCGATGTGGCGACTTACGCGTCAAGCATAGCGTTTTACTTTTTTATGTCCATGATCCCTGTGCTCATCATTATTATACAAGTGATCACGCGCCTTGGACTGTCGCAGCGCGAACTGCTCGATTTCATAAGCCGCCTGATTCCGGAAACTGCATATGAATTTACCGCCAAAATAGTCTCCGAAGCCTACAAAAAGACAACGGGCACGATCTCCATCTCGGCGCTGGTGCTCCTGTGGGCCGCATCAAGGGCAACGATGGCACTTCGCTGCGGTCTCAACAAAGTCTATGACAAAGAGGAGCAGAGAACCTATCCGGTGATCCATCTGATCTCAATCGGTTACACGATCGCCGTGATCCTTCTTTTCATCGTCATGCTGTTTCTCGTATTTGCCGGGCGGGTGAGCCGGTTCCTGATCGAAAGGATGCCGGATGTTTTTGATAAGACCGTGACGATCGAACTATGGCAGCGAGTCCTGATAGCGATGCTGATGATCCTCATCCTCGCACTGATATTCACATTTGTCCCGACAGGGCGGCGGAATTTCGTAAAGCAGCTGCCGGGCGCGGTCCTTGTGGCGATCATGTGGAACATTTTTTCTTTGCTCTTCTCGATCTATGTGGAAGGATACAACACGTATACGATGTTCTACGGGAGTCTCGGAACGATCGCGATGTTCCTTTTTTGGCTGTATTGGTGCTTCTACATCCTGCTCATCGGAGGCTATTTCAATAGATTCTGCGGAGACAGATGGGACAAGATAACGGGGCTGATCGGGAGGAAAAACAGATGAGCAAAGTATTCTTTATTTCCGACCTGCATTTTGGACATAAAGATGTAATAGCATTCGACCATAGGCCGTTTCAGAATGTTCAGATAATGGAAGAGGAGTTGATCCGCCGGTGGAACAAAAAAGTCTCACGGGGGGACCATGTCTTTGTGATCGGTGATATGTTCGGAGGCGTTACTACCGCACATGCAGGTGAGATCGTACACGCGCTGAACGGCAGGATACACCTGATCAGGGGCAATCACGACCCCAGAGGTGAAGTGTTTGAAAGCCTGTTCGAGGAAGTGGTGCCGAGCAAGGCGATCGCAATACGTGTCAGGGGAGAAAAGCAGAGTGTCGTCATGCGGCACCGGCTGCTCCCTTTCTACGCGGGAAACAATGAGGGAGTCGTGCAGCTTTACGGGCATACGCATGATTCTGCGGTGGCGAAGCTGGAGGACAAGTACCTCCTTTTCATGAACTGGCTCGGCATCCCGCTTCATGCCTTTAATGTCGGAGCTTGCCGGATGGACTATGAGCCGCGAACGCTGGAAGAGATACTGGAAAACGCGGGGCTGCTGCTGAAAAGGTGAGCTTTGGGAATGGCGGACAAACGACCCAAGAGGTCGATCGACCCATAAGGAGGCAATACATGATTCTGATGACACTGGAGGGGATCGGAATAACTTTCGGTGACACGGCAATACTGCAGAACGTGACGCAGGGAATTGACGAATATGACCGGATCGGTGTGATCGGCATCAACGGCACCGGCAAATCCACACTGCTGGCGATCATAGCCGGCGCGCTGGAGGCGGACGAGGGACAGATCATTCGTCGAAGCGGACTCAAGGTCTCTTACCTTCCGCAGAATCCGGCTTTTGACACCGGAAGGTCCGTCCTTGAGAATGTGGTGCAAAATATTGAACAGGACCGGGAATTCTGGAACGTACAGGGAGAAGCGGCAGCCATGCTGGAAAAGCTGGGCATCGAAGACCCTTCCGTGATGCCGGAAACCCTGTCCGGCGGGCAGCGGAAGAGAGCGGCACTGGCAGCGGCCCTTCTTACGCCCAGTGACCTTCTGATCCTGGACGAGCCGACCAACCATCTGGACCACGAGATGATCGAGTGGCTGCAGAATCAGCTGGAGAGCTACCGCGGCGCGCTGATCATGGTCACCCACGACCGGTATTTCCTGGACGAGGTGACGACAACCATTTGGGAGATCGACCGGGCAAACGTGTACAGCTACCCGGGAAATTATGAGAAGTATCTGCAGACCAAGCAGGAGCGAATGAACTTCGCATTGGCTGCGGAGCGCAAGATGGCCCAGCTCTACAAGCAGGATCTGGCCTGGATCATGCGCGGCGCAAGGGCGCGCTCGACCAAGCAGAAGGCCCACATCCGGCGCTTCGAGGCGCTGCGGGACAGAGAACAGATCGTCGAAGAGCGCAACGTTCTCATCGAGTCGATCCCGTCCCGGATGGGCAACAAGACGATCGAAGCGCGCGGGCTCGGCAAGAGCTACGGAAATAAGCGGCTTTTCCGCGATTTCACCTACACCTTCCTGAAAAATGACCGGATCGGGATCATCGGCCCCAACGGCTGCGGAAAATCGACCCTGCTCAAAATATTGACAGGCCGGATCGAGGCGGATGAAGGATCGGTGGAACTGGGACAGACGATCGTGATGGGATATTTTGGTCAGGAATATGAGGAGCTGCCGCCGACAGACACGGTCATTGACGTGGTAAAGAGCATAGGCGAGTACATACGCACAGCGGACGGGCTGATCACCGCCTCGGCCATGTGCGAGCGGTTCCTGTTCATCAAGAGCAAGCAGTACACGCCCGTGGCCAAGCTGTCGGGCGGCGAGAAGCGCCGGCTGCACCTCCTGCGGGTACTGATGGGGGCGCCGAATGTGCTGATCCTGGACGAGCCGACCAACGACCTGGATATACAGACGCTGCAGATCCTGGAGGATTATCTGGACCACTTCTCGGGAATCGTGATCGTGGTATCCCACGACCGGTATTTTCTGGACAGGGTCGTGAACCGGATCTTCAGCTTTGAGCCGGATGGACTGCTGCATCAGAGCGAGGGCGGATACGAGGAGTACCTGGTCCGCAAAGAAGGTCTGAGCGCGGATGAAGAGGCGGACAGCACGCCTGCCCCCATGGAAACACCGGCTAAGAAGCAGAAGTACAGGGCGCCTGCAGAGCGCAAGAAGCTGACATTCTCGGAACAGCGCGAGTATGACACGCTCGAGGGCATCATCGATGAACTGACAGAAAAGTCAGAGCAGCTTGCCGCGCATATGCTGCAGGCTTCCACGGATTATGTGCGCCTTCAGGAACTTGCGGAGGAGAAACAGAAGACAGATGAGAAACTGGAAGAGAAGATAGAGCGCTTCCTCACACTGCAGGAGCTGGTGGAAAGCTTCCGGAACTGATTCCTGAGAAGAGAAAAGCGACCTCTGAGGAAGATTGCAGAAAAAGCGACCTCTGAAAAAGCGACCTCTGGGGTGGTTTGCAGCAGCTTTTGACGATATAATAATTAAGGTTGTCCTAATAATAGTGAAACAGCGGGAGGCTTACTGCGGATGACGCAGCAAGCCTTTTTCTTAGAAAGAGGTGAACTGCTATGATTCAGGAATTTGATGATAATGAAGTCTTTTCGACAGACTACCTCAACATCGCGCCGAAGGAAGGGGACCTGGCTGCCATTTACGAAAAGGACGGGCGGAATCTTCTCATGTCCCGAGATGAGAACGACGTCATGACCCTGCCGGAGGCTCTGCTCTTTTCAAAATATTGGTTCGACAAGGATGATCCCGAAGCCGATCGGAAA
>CACXGR010000073.1 GCA_902767235.1 uncultured Lachnospiraceae bacterium
AATGACGCACAGAAGAAGAAAGATCAGGACCGGCCCTATGCTTCTGTGCCGCTTCTCCGGGTAGTATTCTTCTTCCGGCTCCGGCGCAGGTTCTTCCACCGGCGCAGGTTCCGGCTCCGGCGCAGGTTCTTCCACCGGCGCGGGTTCCGGCTCCGGCGCAGGTTCTTCCGCAGCCGGCTCCTCAGCAGCCGGCACCTCCTCTGCAGGCTCTTCCGCAGGCGCAGGCTCGGGCTCCGTCAGAGGCTCTTCCGTGACCGGCTCCGCCTCTGCAGGCTCTTCCGTGACCGGCTCCGCCTCTGCAAGCTCTTCCGCGACCGGCACCTCCTCTGCAGGCTCTTCCGCAGGCGCAGCTTCGGGCTCAGGCGCAGCTTCTGGCTCAGGCGCAGCTTCTGGCTCCGCCGGGCGCTCCGGCTGCTGCGCAGCGGGCTCCTGATCCGGAACATCCTTTTTCTTTTTCCAAAAGAATATAGACATCTGTCTCTCCCATTTTCTGTGTGACCGGTCCGATGCGCACGGCATCAGATGACTCCCAGAATAAAGACCAGGATCACGATCAGCGGCAGAACATATGTTACATAGGGCCTCATCCAGCTTTGGACTTTGGGGCCCTCTCCTTCATTTGCTTCTTTGACGAAGTTATCCCATCCCCAGCCATAGCGCATCGTACAGAATAGTACAAAGATGAACGCGCCGATGGGGAGAATGTAGTTGCTGACGATCAGGTCCTCGAGATCAAGGATCGATGAGCCTTCACCCAGGGGCTGAAGGCCGGACAGCACGTTGAATCCGAGCGCGCAGGGAAGCGAGAGAATGAACATGATGATCATGTTCAGATAACCCGATTTCTTGCGGCTCCAGCCGAACTGGTCCATGCACATGGCCATGATGTTCTCAAAGACGGCCAGTACCGTGGAGAAGGAAGCAAAAGTCATGAAGACGAAGAACAGGCTCCCCCACAGTCTTCCCAGCTTCATGTTGTTGAAGATGTTGGGAAGCGTGATAAAGATCAGGCTCGGACCGGCGTCCGGCTGCACGTTATAGGCAAAGCATGCCGGAAAGATGATCAGTCCCGAACAGATCGCCACAAAAGTATCCAGTACGATGATGTAGATCGACTCGCCCATGAGCGCCTGGTCCTTGTCGATATAGCTTCCGAAGATCGCCATGGAGCCGATCCCGATACTGAGCGTAAAGAAAGCCTGGTTCATGGCGTTTACGATCACCTGGAAGATGCCGATCTCGGAGGCTCTCTCCAGACTGGGCTTTAAATAGAACTCCAGGCCCTTGCCGGCGCCCGGAAGGAAAATACTGTTGACAGCCAGTACCATCATGATCACGATCAGTGCGATCATCATCACTTTCGTCACTTTCTCCAGACCGTTCTGAAGTCCCTGGGAGTTTACGAAAAAGCCCAGGAAAACGACGGCCGCCATGCCGCCCACCTGAAGAGCGGGATTGGCGAGACCGGCGCTGAAAGCTTCCGCCACCTGTTCGGAGCTGAGATTGTCAAAGCTTCCCATCGCCGTCCGGAAGAAGTATTGGAGCATCCATCCCGCCACGGTGGTGTAGTACATCATCAGCAGGTAGTTTCCGATCATGCACACGTAACCGTGGAGATGCCACTTGCTGCCCTTGGGTTCCAGTTCCTGGAACATCTTTACCGGGCTCTTCTTGGCGGCACGGCCCAGGGCGAATTCCATGGTCATGGCCGGCAGGCCCAGAACGATCAGGAAAAACAGATAAACCAATACAAACAATCCTCCTCCGCTCTGTCCGCAGAGATAAGGAAATTTCCACACATTGCCGATACCGATCGCGCATCCTGCACTGATCAGAATGAACCCCAAACGACTACCCAGATTTTCACGCTGCATTTTCAGTTACTCTCCTTACTGTCCGTTCTTATTCGCTTCCTCACCATTTTCGGCGGGCTGCTCCGCCTCTGCGGCAGGTGTCTCCTCCTGCTTCTGAGCGGCGGGCTGCTCCGCCTCCGCGGCAGGCGTCTCCTCCTGTGTCTGAGCGGCGGTCTCCGCCGTAGTCTGTGCAGCCGCATCTGCTGCATTCTGACCTCCGCCCTTGCCCGTCCGGAGCTGTTCCACATATACAACGCAGAGGATCAGAATGAGTGCAACGATGACAAAATATACCTTTGCCTTGTTGCTGATCCCGATCGTCTCTTGATCCTTCCCGCTGCTCTCCGTGTTCGCTTTCTTAAAGAACGTTATTTTTCTGCCGGCGGCCTCCCGATCGATCATTTTGTGTTCCTTCTTTCTATTACAAAATCTTTTGGACCAAATCCAAGAGGGCATGCGCTTTCTTCATGCCCTTAGTCTAGTATTGTACCATGAACCGCACGAAACTCACGCATTTTTTTCGGTTTTTCGCAATACTTCCTTCAGTTCTTCCGGCGTAAAGGCATATTTCTTTCCGCAGAACTGGCACTCGATCTCCACGGGCTCGCCGTCGTCGACGATCTTCTGCATCTCGTCGCGTCCCAGAAGGACCAGCGCTCTCTCATATCTCTCTTTCCCGCAGTTGCAGCGAAATTCCACCGGCATCCGGTCGGTGATCACCGGGTCCAGCCCCTTCAGCACCTTCTCCAGCATCATTTCCGGCGTATCGCCCGCCGACAGCATCTTGGTGACGGCTTCAATGCCGCCCAGGTTCTTCTCCAGCGCTGCGATCGTCTCTTCCTCCGCGAAGGGCATCAGCTGGACGATAAATCCGCCGGCCTCCATCACGCGGTTCTCCTTGGTATTGACCAGAACGCCCAGTCCGACCGAAGAGGGGATCTGCTCGGATACGGCGTAGTAGTATGTGATGTCCTCGGCGATCTCTCCCGTCTGAATGGCCGTCTGTCCCACATAGGGGTCTTTCATTCCCATGTCGCGGATGACAGTGAGGGTTCCCCTTCCCACTGCGCCGCCGACGTTGAGGTGCCCGTACGCATTGTTGGGCAGGTACACCTTGGGATTCTGCACATATCCCTTCACGCCGCCGTTGTTGTCCGCCGTGACCAGGATCCGTCCGATCGGTCCGTCTCCGTCGATCTGGATGGTCAGAAGATCCGAGGGTCCTTTGAGCATATCGGCCATCATGAGCGCGGCGCTCATGGAACGGCCCAGCGCGGCAGCCGCCACCGGCGAGAGATCGTGGGCCTTTCTCGCATACTCGGCAATGTCTTTGGATGTAACCGCGAAAGCGCGGACCTGCGCGTTCGCGGCGGTTGCTCTGATCATATAGTCCATGTTTGTACTGTCACTCCTTTTTTGCCTTTTGGGCGTCGGTATTTTGGCCCGGGCTGTCTTTGGACGCGTCCCAGGTCCTGTCACTGATGATGAAGCGCGGCCTCTGTTTGGTCTCCATGTAGGTCTTTCCCACATACTCTCCGATGACGCCCAGACTCAGCAGCTGGATCCCGCCCAGGAAACAGATGATGCTGGTCATACTGGCCCAGCCCGCCACCGTCCTTCCCAGGATATGGGCGATGATCGACCACAGGACGCCCATGAAGCTGATCAGCGCCACGATGCCGCCCAATCCGGTGATCAGGTGGATCGGTTTAATGCTCAGGCTCGTGATGCCGTCAAAGGCCAGGGCCAGCATCTTGCGGAGCGGATAGTGGCTCTCGCCCGCCAGTCTCTCTTGTCTGCTGTAGTAGACGCTGGTGCTCTTGAAGCCGACCAGCGGGAACATGCCTCTCAGATAGAGGTTGACCTCTTTAAAATTTTCGAATTCCTTAATGACCCTCGCGGAGACAAGGCGGTAGTCCGCATGGTTGTAGACCACCTCCGCGCCCAGGGCCTCCAGTATTTTGTAATAGCCCTGCGCCGTGCTTCTCTTAAACCATGTATCCGTACCCCTGTCGGACCGGACGCCGTATACGATCTCGCATCCGTCCAAATAGGCGTCCACCATATCGTCCATCGCACTTAAGTCGTCCTGCCCGTCGCAGTCGATGGTGATCGTGATATCACAGCTGTCCTTCGCCTCCATCATGCCGGCCACCAGCGCGTTCTGATGCCCCCGGTTGCGGCTCTGGCTGATCCCAATATAATGAGGATCTGTGTCCGCCAGCCGGCAGATGATCTCCCAGGTGCTGTCCCGGGAGCCGTCATTGACAAAGAGGATCCGGCTGCTGTCGTCCACGCGGCCGCTCCCGATCAGCGACCGGAGCTTGTCCCCAAACATCGGCGCCGTCACCGGCAGGACCTCCTGTTCGTTATAACAAGGTATGATGATCCACAAAACGGGCCTGTTCAAAATACCGCTTCCCTCCTGATCTCACGGACCTCCGGATACGTCCGGCTGTCCTTTTCCTTCCGAATGCTTATTCCAGCACTGCCACTGCCGACTGCAGGCCTTCCAGATGCAGGGTCCCGTCTTCGATCACCGGGCTTCCGCCTCCGGAGAGGATCACGCGGCCGCCCCTGAAGGGCTTTCCGTCCGCGTCCGCGGGCAGTGCGATCTGCCTCGCCTCCGTGTTGAAATTGGCCGCCACCAGAATAGCCTGACCGTCCCCTCTTCTCACATAGGCGATCACGTTGTGCGCATCTCTGCTCACAGGCTCGAAGTCCCCGTAGACCAGCGTCTCCTTGAAGGCCGGGTCCTTGCGGAGCGCGATCAGCTTTCTGTAGTGCGCCAGTACCGAGTCGCTGCGGCCCTCCTGCTCCTGCACATTGATCTCTCTGTAACAGGGATTCTCCTTGAGCCAGGGCTCCCCCGCCGTAAAGCCGGCGTGCTTCCCCGCGCTCCACTGCATAGGCGTGCGCGCGTTGTCCCGGCTGTGATAGGACAGGCTCTCCAGCGCTTTTTCTTTGGAAATGCCCGCGTCGATCGCTACCTGATAGGCGTCGATCGAAGAGATGTCGTCCAGCTCCTCAACGGTCCTGATCTTCTTGTTCTCCATTCCGATCTCCTGCCCCTGGTAGATAAAGGGCAGTCCCCGGCGGAGAAAATATACCGTGGCCAGCGCTTTTTTGGAAGATTCGCATCGGATCTCATCGGGAAGGTATCGGCTGGCCCCCCTGGGCTCGTCGTGGTTCTCGATGATCGTGGAGTAAAAGCCGATGTCCCCGATCTTTTCCTGCGCGCCGAAGATGCAGTTCTTGTAGGCATCCAGGTCGATGCGCTTTGCATCGAACCAGCCCTTTTCGCTGTGTCCGTAGATCTCCGCCGAGAAGTCAAACATGCTGGAGAAATATCCGTTCTCGCCGATAAAGAGCGGCAGTTCGTCACTTTTCTCATTGAAGACCTCGCCGACAGTGAAAGCGTCGTAGGGTGCGAAGGCCTTGTCCCGCATCTCGCCCAGAAATTCGCCGATCCCCTCCGCTTCCCGCAGCATGTTGTGAACGGTGGACAGGCCGTCCTCCCTGTCCGCGGGATAGTCGCGAAAGACCGCCGGCTTCTTGATGTTGATGATGGCGTCGATGCGGAATCCTCCGATCCCCTTTTCCATCCACCAGCGGATGTTCTTATATACTTCCTCCCTGACCTCGGGGTTCTCCCAGTTCAGGTCAGGCTGCTTCTTATGGAATACATGCAGATAGAGCTTGTCCGTTCCGGGCAGCTCCGCCCAGCAGGGTCCGCCAAAATAGGATCTCCAGTTGGTGGGCAGCTTCCCGTCGGGATCTTTGTCCCGCAGGTAGAAGAACTTGCCGTACTTTCCCTCCGGGTCCTCACAGGCTCTGCGGAACCACTCGTGCTCGTCCGAACAGTGGTTGACCACCAGGTCCATGAGGATCGTCATGTCCCTCTTTTTTGCCTCCGCGATCAGCTCCTCCATGTCCTGCATGGTGCCAAAGCGGGGATCGATGGCATAATAGTCGGAGATATCGTATCCCTCGTCCGCCAGGGGGGACCGGTAGATGGGGGAGAGCCAGACGATATCGACGCCCAGCCACTTCAGATAATCCAATTTGCTGATGATCCCCTTCAGGTCTCCGATGCCGTCCCCGTTGCTGTCCATAAAACTCTTGGGATAGATCTGATAGGCGACTTTGTCATGCCACCATTTTCTCTCCATGTTCATCCTCCGTATTTCAAAGATCGTTCAGGCGTGGTCCGGCACCCCTGTGCTGCCCTCTTTTCAAAGATCACGGGTCGTCCTCCGTGAAGTATCCGCCCTTGATCATGCCTTCCATGCCGTCGTAGTCCACCAGATACCAGCCGTCTCCGAGATCCGCCAGCACCGTGACCGTGGATCCGTGAGGCACGATACCGAACAGGATCTCCGGGTCATCCGGATCCCTCAGGTTCACAGTCTCCGCCAGCTTTCTTGTCACTTCGCCGGCCGCCATGGCTCTGGCGCGCTCCTCCTCGGCCTTCTTTCTGGCTTCCTCCTCGGCTTTCTTTTTGGCTTCCGCCTCCGCCTTCTTTTTGGCTTCCTCTTCCGCCTTCTTCTTCGCCTCTTCCTCGGCCTTCTTCCTGGCCTCCTCTTCGGCCTTCTTTTTGGCCTCTTCCTCGGCTTTCTTCCTTTCCTCTTCCTTCTTCGCTTCCTCTTCGGCCTTCTTCCTGGCGGCTTCCTCCTCCGCTTTCTTTTTGGCTTCCTCTTCCGCCTTCTTCTTGGCTTCCGCCTCCGCCTTCTTCTTGGCCTCTTCTTCGGCCTTCTTTCTGGCCTCTTCCTCTTTGCGCTTTCTCTCTTCTTCCTCGCGCTTTCTGCGCTCCTCCTGCTCGGCCTCGTAATCCTCCACAAAATAGCCGGATCTGACATAGCCGATCGTGCCGCGGTAGCGGATCTTGTACCAGCCGTCCTCCTTGTCCTTGAGGACGTCTACCTTGCTCCCCTCCGGCACAACGATGAGGACCCTTCTCTGTTCGGGATTGTCCACCAGGCTCACATCCTCCCGGATGGTCTTTCTCTTTCTCGTCTCCCCGGTCTTGCCGCTCTCTGCGGCGGTCTCCGAGGTGTTCCCGTAGGGCGTGCTCTCAGGCTCCGCTTCCTCGGCGTATTCCATCGTCGAGAAGCGTGAAGAAAAAGTCTCATCCGTCACGAGCGACTCCTCATTGGTACCTCCGTACACGGTATAGCTTTCCTGCGCCTTCCCGCATCCCGTGACCATCGCCGATGATGCGATGATCACCGCCAGTCCGGCGGACGCCCTGCGCAGGAGCTTCTCTTTATGACAGCTCATATACCTATATGCTCCATTCTCTGATACTGCGTTCTTATGTATATTCTTCATTCTGCCGGCT
>CACXGR010000074.1 GCA_902767235.1 uncultured Lachnospiraceae bacterium
TTCGCCTGCACAGGTCCGCAGCGAATACAGAGAGTACCTCAAGGAAATACTGTCAAAATATTGAGAAAATACATGTGCGGAGCGGGCACAAATAAGAGTTGAAAATGCACGGAAAGTGCGGAGTTGTCCATTAATTGCTCTGTCCTGTCCATGTACTTCTATGTTTTGAAATGATACAATAATAGTCGTATCAAGGTTTGTCAGCTGCAATCAATAAGGAGATGTTTGAAAAATGAAAGACTTTAAAGCTGAATTTAAGAAGATCGGTATTATTCCTGTAGTGGTGTTGGATGATGCGAAGGATGCGGCTCCTCTTGCAGAAGCACTCATCGAGGGCGGTCTTCCTTGCGCAGAGGTCACATTCCGCACCGCAGCTGCGGCAGATGTGATCAAGACGATGACTGAGAAATATCCCGACATGCTGGTGGGCGCAGGGACTGTCCTGACCGCAGAGCAGGTTGACCGTGCGATCGCTTGCGGCGCCAAGTTCATCGTAAGCCCCGGTCTCAACCCTGAAGTCGTTAAATATTGCCTGGATAAGGGCATCCCGGTAACACCCGGCACACAGACTCCCAGCGAGATGGAGCAGGCGCTTTCTCTGGGTCTTGACTTTGTCAAGTTCTTCCCCGCTGAGCCCGCAGGCGGCCTCAAGATGATCAAGGCTGTGGCAGCTCCCTATGTGAACCTGAGCTTCATGCCCACCGGCGGCATCAACGCCAACAATGTAAGAGAGTATCTTGCTTATGACAGGATCGTAGCTTGCGGCGGCAGCTGGATGGTACCGAAGAAGCTTGTCAACGAGGGTAAGTTCGACGAGATCAAGGCGCTGGTAGCAGAGGCGGCGGCGATCGTTAAGGAAGTTCGCGGCTGAGCAGCCGTCAATATTTTGACATTCAGACGATAAGGCGTTTAGGAGGGAAGCAAACAATGAAATTTGATCTTAAACCTGAGGGAACTTACAAATATGACGCAGTCAGCATTGGCGAAGTTATGCTCCGCCTGGATCCCGGCGAGGGCCGGATCCGCACAGCCCGTTCTTTCCGCGCGTGGGAAGGCGGCGGCGAGTACAACGTCATCCGCGCCCTGCACAAATGCTTTGGCATGAATACGGCTGTCATCACGGCTTTCGCTGACAATGAGATCGGCAAGCTGATGAAGGACTTCATTGAGCAGGGCGGCGTAGGCACAGACCTGATCTACTGGAAGAAGACAGACGGTATCGGCAGGATCTGCAGAAACGGTCTCAACTTCACAGAGAGAGGCTTCGGCATCCGCGGCGCTATGGGCTGCTCCGACAGAGCAAACACGGCGATCTCTCAGGCAACACCTGAAGATTTCGATTTCGAGTACATCTTCGGCACGCTGGGCGTGCGCTGGCTGCACACCGGCGGTATCTATGCAGCTCTTTCCGAGCAGGCATGCGAGACCGTGATCGCAGCATGCAAGACGGCCAAGAAGTACGGCACATTCGTATCCTATGACCTGAACTATCGTCCCTCCATGTGGAGCGCCATCGGCGGCCTCAAGAAGGCGCAGGAAGTCAACAAGGAAGTTGCCAAGTATGTCGACGTCATGATCGGCAACGAGGAAGACTTCACGGCATGCCTGGGCTTTGCGATCGAGGGCAATGACGAGAACCTCAAGGTACTTAACATCGACGGCTACAAGAAGATGATCGGCGAGGCTGCCAAGACGTATCCCAATTTCAAGGTGGTTGCCACCACGCTTCGTACCGTTAAGACCGCTACCGTCAATGACTGGAAGGCTCTCTGCTGGGCAGGCGGCGAGATCTTCATGTCCAAAGAGTACAATGGTCTGGAGATCATGGACCGCGTAGGCGGCGGCGATTCCTTCGCATCCGGCCTTGTATACGGCCTGATGACCACCGGCGATCCCGAGAAGGCTGTCAACTACGGCGCAGCACACGGCGCACTGGCGATGACAACACCCGGCGATACCTCCATGGCGACTGTCGACGAGGTCGAAGGTATCATGGGCGGCGCAGGCGCAAGAGTGAAGAGATAACCATCCGCCCGCTCTGCGCGCATCGTTCGCTGCATTTGCGATATACTGGATCTACAGCGGCTGCTGTCGATCCGACTGCCGGCAGGCCCGGCAGTACATACCAGTCTGATTATGTGACCACCGGCAGGGAGGGGGATTCTCTGCGGGGCAGGTCTATACATAATATGTGACTCCTTGATAGCAGAAAAGGGGACGCGGTCGGCACGGAAAGTGCCGGGGCGTCCTCTTTTCGTTGCGGCGGGGGCGTACCGCCTCCATATCCAAATGCCGTCGGAAACAATTGAATTACACACGTTAATGTGATAAAGTGTATTCATCTATGCGGAAAAGCCCGCAACGACAGAA
>CACXGR010000075.1 GCA_902767235.1 uncultured Lachnospiraceae bacterium
GTTCAACTGTCCCAAGGCCAGGGGATATCTCAATTATGAGGAGGCGCTGGCCGATATAGACACATTTACGTTTCCCCTTATGGTCAAGCCGGTGGATTCCTCAGGTTCCAAGGGCGTCGTGAAGATCTATTCCAAAGCGGAGCTTAAGGACGCTGTGGAAGAGGCCCTCTCATATTCCCGCGGAAAGCGCTTCATTGTCGAGGAATTTATTGTCAAGAAGGGCTATCAGGTCTCCGGAGACGGCTTCAGCGTTGATGGAAAGCTTGTGTTCACCAGCTACGGAAACGAGCTGTACAGCGGAGCCGGCGGGACAAGGGAATACGTTGCGCTCGGTGAATTCTGGCCGTCGCTGCTTACTGCAGAGCAGAAGCAGAAGGTCGACGACGAGCTGCAGAGACTGATCACAGCGCTCGGCATGCGCACCTGCGCCTACAATATCGAGGTGATCCTTGACGAGAACGATACACCTTTTGTATTGGAGCTTGGGCCCCGCAACGGCGGCAGCTATATCCCTCAGCTCATCCAGTACGCCACAGGTGTTGATCTGGTCAAATATACAATTCTGGGAGCTCTGGGAGAGGATTGCAGCGGACTCAGGATGACCGATACGACGGGCGTATGGAGCAACTATATGATCATGAGTCATGTGGACGGCAGGTTCAAAGGAATCAAATTCGAGGAGAACTTCGAAAAGAACAATCTTTTGGATGTGTACTGCACGGCAAGCCCTGGCGATGAAGTGAAGGCATATAAGAATACGACCAACTCCATGGGAACGATCCTCTTTAAGGCGGATTCTGTAGAGGAGATGATCGAGATCACCGATCACATTGACAAGTATTACAGAGTCGAGGTCGAATAAGACATCCCGGGCGGGGGCACCGGTCAGGCGGAAAATGCAGCAGGCATTGCAAGGCGATCAACACATTTCCGGAGTATATAATGAGACTTAGAATTACCAAACCAACAGACATACCGGATGAACTGCTGTGCGCGCTCATCATGCTGTCAGCGCTTATCGGCAATGTGAGCCCGATGGCGGGCAGACTGAGCAACCTTGCGGGGATCTTCCTGGCAATGATCATTCTATTGGACTGTGCGACAAAGGAGAGAACCCGCTCGATCCTGTGGGGCCTATTTGCGGGCAGCCTGATCCTGGCTTTCTTTAACGTTTTGTTTGTCGGACAGGATCCGCTTACCAAATTTATCGTCACCGGTGTCACTCTCTTTTCCGTTGGACTCTATTTTAATCTGGCGGATACGCTCAATTACAGGCTGTGGAGGTTTGTATATCTTGTTGCGGCGGCCTTTATCATGTTCTTCTGGTCCAGGTCACCCAACGGATATATGCTCTTTTACAACCTGGGAAGGAATTATGTGTCGGTATTTCTGCTGTCATATATGATGCCTATGCAGCTGGCAGCGGACAAAAATCAGATCAAGATTCCGATCGGATACTATATTTTGAATGTCATATGCAGCATCAGCGCTGTCGGAAGAGGCGGCATTGCGTGCACAATGCTTCTTCTCGGAATGATAATGGTCTATCGTCTTCTGGTCGATGAGAGCCTCACTGTGCGGCAAAAGGTGAGAAATACAGCTTTCGGCCTCGTGCTGGCAGCCGGCGGGTGCGTCGTTCTGATCAGGTTCTGGAACAGGATCGCCCCCAAGCTGTTTTCCAGATTTATACAGGACAATACGATTTCGGACAACTCAAGGCTGACGATCCTGACAGAATACATGAAGGCGGTCGACACGCTTCCGAAACTGCTTCTGGGCACTAAATCCGGGGATATCGAGTTCCTGAAATTGTGGGATGGAAATATTCACAATTCCTACCTGATGACACACGCTTCCTACGGACTGATCGGCGCCACCGTGCTGGCATTCGGGATTGCCGCCTGCATCGTTATGCTCCTCAGGAGCGGACACACAGAACTGGGGATCTTTCTCATTGCGTTCACTGTGCGAAGCCTTATAGATACTTTATTCCAGGCAAAGCCGGGAGATGTGACCGCATGGTATTGTATCATTTACACCTTTATGCACCTGCGGATCGGCCGTGAGGTCTATTTTACTACCGGCAGAAGGGAACCGGATCATGGATAAAAGACGGATCATATGTCTGTGCACAACATATTTTCAACTGATCACTGCGATCCAGATGAGAAGGACACTGTTCTCGGAGGACTATTTTGACATAGTGATCACCGACGGATCCAATAAGGCACAGCAGTACAGCGAGAAACTGAGGGAGATGAAGATCTTTGACGAGGTCTTTTTCGTCACGAGGGCCAGGGATTCGCAGGAGGGTTTCTCGTCGATCGGGAGTAAGATCAGCAGATTCTGCAATTATTTCGTGAAGGGATCGTATGTTTCGTATTTGAAGCACCCGTATGACCTCTTCCTCTCCTACAGTTTCTACTGGTATTCCTTCATGCTGTTCAATGCCCTCGAACAGGACAACCACAACATCAAGGTGGCCAAATATGAAGAGGGGCTGATCAGCTACTATGTCGATGATCACAGATTCGAGTACGACTATTTCCTGAAGATCCGGAAGATCAAGAGATTCCTGCATCAGCCGCTGATGTTTGACCGGCATAAGGATTTCTACTGCTTTTATCCCGATTTTTACGAGGGAAATCTCAATCCGGTCAGGATCCCTGCCATCGATCGCGAAGACAGGGAATTCCGGGACATTCTCTGTACCATGTTCGACGTCGATCCCGACAAACTCCGTTACGACAAGAAGTTTATTTATTTTGCCAGTATGCTGGACACTGAGATCATACCGGACAAGAGAGAAGAGTTCGGCATCGTGAAGGACATTGTGGAGATCGTAGGCAAAGAAAATGTCATGGTCAAGCTCCATCCCAGAGAGAGCGACCCGCAGCGCTTCAGTGAGCTGGGGGTGACAATAGATGAGAACTCCGATATCCCATTTGAAGTCGTGCAGCTGGTCAGGGACTTCTCGGACAACGTGTTCATTACATGTCTGTCAGGGAGCGTCATCAATTTTGCCTCTGTCCTTCCCGAGCGGACAAAGACCTACCTGACCTACGGCATGCTGCCGGAGAAGATCGAAGTGATCGAGACCTTCTGCAATATGTATGACAAGACGATCGCAAATATGGAAAAAGTGACCGGAAGCCGGGATTATATTGTTTTAAACAGCAAAGAAGAGATGAAAAAGGAATTGGAGGGATATTTATGAGAGATCTTGATCAGTTTATAGCAGAATATGTGACAAAGCGCCCCTGCTCCATGTTCCTTGGGGACATCGAGGCCAACAGGGCGGCGCTGACAGCAAAGATTGAGGGGAAAAAGGTGCTGGTCATCGGAGGAGCCGGGACGATCGGCTCATCTTTCATCAAAGCGCTCCTTCCTTTTAAGCCCGGCGCCCTCGTCGTTGTCGATACCAACGAGAACGCGCTCGCCGAGCTCACCCGGGACCTGAGATCCACAAAGGGCATGTATGTCCCTGCGGATTATGTCCCCTATCCCATGGATTTCGCATCTCCCGTATTCCGGAAAATGTTCCTCAGCCGCAGAGGTTTTGATATCGTGGGAAACTTTTCGGCACATAAGCATGTGCGTTCAGAGAAGGACATCTACTCCGTGGAAGCGCTCCTTCAGAACAATGTTTTACATGCCAAAATATTGCTGGACCTGCTCTCAGAGTATCCCCCGGAGGAGTATTTCTGCGTCTCCACGGACAAGGCGGCCAACCCGGTGAATATCATGGGCGCCTCCAAGCGGATCATGGAGGACGTCATTTTCGCCTATTCCGATAAGTTTCCGGTCAAGACGGCCCGCTTTGCGAACGTGGCTTTTTCCAACGGCTCGCTTCCTGCAGGATTCCTTGCAAGGATCTCGAAGCTTCAGCCTCTGTCGGCGCCCTCCGATGTCCGCCGCTTCTTCGTCTCCCCTGAGGAATCAGGCCAGATCTGCCTTCTCTCCTGCATACTGGGAGAGAACCGCGCGATCTTCTTTCCCAAGCTGGAAGAAGCGCAGATGATGACCTTTGACGCGATCGGAACGGAACTTCTCAGAAGCTATGGCTATGAAGTGCTGCAGTGCGATTCCGACCGGGAGGCAATTGAAAAGGCACAGGCCCTCAAGAGCGGAAGCAAGTTCTATCCCGTTCACTATTCAGCCTCTGATACTTCTGGGGAAAAGCCTTATGAGGAGTTTGTGACAGACACAGAGACGGCAGACTACGACAGGTTTACTTCCCTAGGCGTGATCACCGGCAAAGCGATCCCCGATCAGAAGAGGGTGGAGAAACTGTTCGCGGATTTGAATGCGGCTTTTGACACCGAAACCACCAAAGAGGAGATCGTCAGGATCCTCAGTGCGTACCTTCCTAACTTTGAACATATCGAGACCGGAAAGTCCCTGGACAGCAAGATGTGATGATCTCGATGCAAGGCCCGGGAAGATTGGGCCTGCACTGCATAAACCTGCAAAGAAAGGCATTAAAAATGAGTAGATTTATCCCGTTGTCTGTTCCTAATTTTGAAGGAAACGAAAAGAAATATGTCGACGACGCCATTGAACAGGGCTGGGTGTCGACCGGCGGCGCTTACATAACGGCGCTGGAAAAGAAATTGGCAGAATTTCTGGAGACGGAAAACGTCGCCGCCTGCCAGAGCGGAACTTCCGCCCTTCATCTGAGCCTGGTGGAGGCAGGCGTAAAGCCCGGTGACACCGTCATCGTCCCTCCGCTCACCTTCATTGCGGCGGTCAATCCCGTGAAATACCAGTTCGCCACACCGGTCTTCATCGACTGCGACGACAGCTTCTGCATGGACCCCGCAAAGCTCCGCAGCTTCTGCGAGGAGGAGTGCGCCTGGGACGGTGAGATCCTCCGGCATAATGGCTCCCATGTCAAAGCACTCGTAGTGGTCCATGTCTTTGGAAACATGGCTGACATGGAATCCATTATGGAGATCGCCAAAGCGTATAATCTCAAGGTCATTGAGGACGCCACAGAGGCGCTGGGAACCAGATATATCGAGGGGAGATTCAGCGGCAAGTACGCCGGCACCATCGGCGATTTCGGCGCTTACAGCTTCAATGGCAACAAGATCATCACGACAGGCGGCGGCGGAGCAGTGACCGCGGCAGACCCCGAAGTGGTGGACCACATCCGTTTTCTCTCCACCCAGGCCAAGACCGACCCCCACTATTACATTCACGATGAGGTCGGCTATAACTACCGCATGACCAATCTCCAGGCAGCGCTGGGTGTGGCGCAGATGGAAGAGCTCCCCGAGTTCATTAGGAGAAAACAGAAAAACTATGAGCAGTACAAGGCGGAGTTTGAAGATTTTGACCTGTGTGAGCTGATGCCTTTCAGAAAAGGGACGGAATCCAACAAGTGGTTTTACGCCCTTTCCATTGACCGGTCGAAGATCAAGGCTTCCATGAGAGAGATCATCACCTCCCTGCAGGACAGAGGCATCCAGACCAGAGCCATATGGGGCCTGATCAACGAGCAGAAGCCCTATGAAGGCGAGGAGACATATAAACTGGAAAAGGCCCCCTATTACGCGGAGAGGATCCTGAATATTCCCTGCAGCACGCAGATCACAGAAGAAGAGATCACCTTCGCAGCAGACACGATCAAAGAACTCTTTAGGAGTCTGGCAAATGGATGAGATGAAGAGATTTATTGCGAATGCGGATCTGACCGTCTCCGAGGCCATGCAGAAGATTGA
>CACXGR010000076.1 GCA_902767235.1 uncultured Lachnospiraceae bacterium
AGCGGTGTGTAGTCGGAATACATGCAGAAGCAGTTGATCATCTGACACGGCAGGTTGTACTCTGTACCATCTCTGCGGCGGCGGACCTGCTGCTTTGCCAGTGACTGCGCCTGCGCCATCAGTTCTTCGTCCCAGGTGTTGTGGACATGGCCGTAGAGCATATAGGTTCTGGGATTTCCGTTTCCATCGAACAGGTACTGGTCGTTGTAACACAGGATCGGGTAGTGGCACAGGATTACCTTACGGTTGTTGTCATTGAGTTCGGTATAGGGGCGGATCCACTTGAACCTGGCGGCATTGTAGCCTTTCCGGTGTCCAAACTGGTCGTGATTTCCTTCCACAAGGCACAAAATGCCCTTGAGCTGCTCCAGGACCTTGTTGGTCTCTTCAGCTTTTCCGAGGGAAAAGTCGCCCAGGATGACCACCTCGTCGTTCCAGCGGACCTTTCTGTTCCACTGCTCGATCATATATGCATTCATTTCTTCGGCGTCCGCAAAGCCGCGGCAGTCCATCTGGTAATTGAGACTGTTATGAAAAAAGTGACAGTCGGCAATGTAATAGCGCAAATCCTTACTCCGTTTCAGGTGAACATATTATTCTTCTATACGAACTCATTATATCAGCAAATTCGCATTCGGAGAAAAATATAGTTTGCTTTAACTATTGCAATATACCCCCATGGGGTATACAATAATCCGTGAAAGATAATGGAACTGAAGAATTAGTTAATAGTGCAGGATTAAAGAGGAGAATGCAGATGTCAGGAAAAGATACAGAAGAGAAGATCCCCGCCTGTTGCTGCCGCACCAAGGTGCGCACAGAGAAGGAGCATAAGGACCTGATGAACCGCCTGAGCAGGATAGAGGGCCAGGTCAGGGGGATCCGCCGCATGGTGGAGGAGGATGCATACTGCATCGACATCATAAATCAGGTGGCAGCGGCCAATGCGGCGCTGAACAGCTTCACAAAAGTTATACTGGCAGATCACATTCACACCTGTGTGACAGAAGACGTGCAGGCGGGCGGCAGCGAGAAAGTGGACGAGCTGGTGAAGACGCTGCAGAAGCTGATGAAATGAAAAAAGATTGGGCGCCCGGAAGGACGCCCAACTTTGGAAGCTTTACTGCGCAAAGCTTCCGGGTTTTGGCTGCGGGATCTGATCCCGTGATCAATGAGGAGTGAACTATGGATCAATATACAGTAACAGGAATGAGCTGCGCGGCCTGCCAGGCGCGCGTGGAGAAGGCGGTATCCAAAGTTCCGGGAGTGGAATCCTGTAATGTCAGCCTTCTGACGAATACGATGGGTGTGGAAGGAAGCGCTTCGCCGGCGGACATCATGAAAGCGGTGGAAGACGCCGGATACGGTGCGTCGCCTAAGGGAGCGGGCCAGGAAAGCGGAAGACAGACCGGAAGCCTGACGGCCAAGATCGCGGCGGAGGAAGAGGCTCTTAAAGATCATGAGACGCCGGTCCTCAAGAAGAGACTGATCGCATCGCTCGGATTTTTGCTGGTGCTCATGTATTTCTCGATGGGTCATATGATGTTCGGATGGCCCCTGCCGGCATTTTTCGACGGCAACCATGTGGCGATGGGAATTGTACAGATGCTGCTGGCCGGCATTGTAATGGTGATCAACCAGAAGTTCTTTATCAGCGGGTTTAAGAGCCTGTTCCACGGCGCGCCCAATATGGACACGCTGATCGCGATGGGATCGGGTGCGGCTTTTGTGTATTCCACAGTCATGCTGCTGGCAATGACGAGAGCGCAGGCGGACGGAAATCATGAAGCTGTGATGAGATACATGATGGAGTTCTATTTTGAATCCGCCGCGATGATCCTGACGCTGATCACTGTCGGAAAGATGCTCGAGGCAAGATCCAAGGGCAAGACGACGGACGCGCTCAAATCGCTGATGAAGCTCGCTCCCAAAACGGCAAATGTGGAGAGGAACGGCGTAGAGGAGACCATCGACATCGATCTCGTGCAGAAGGGAGATATCTTTGTCGTAAGGCCCGGCGAGACGATTCCGGTCGACGGCATTGTCATCGAAGGCGAGAGCGCGGTCAACGAGGCTGCCCTGACCGGAGAATCTATCCCGGTCGACAAGGAGCCCGGATCGTCTGTTTCCTCAGCGACACTCAATCAGTCGGGATTTTTGCGCTGTCAGGCGACCAGAGTCGGCGAAGATACGAGCCTGTCCCAGGTCATTAAGATGGTCAGCGATGCGGCGGCCACAAAGGCGCCTATTGCCAAAATAGCGGATACCATCTCCGGTGTCTTTGTACCTGCAGTCATCGTCATTGCGATTGCGGTGACACTGATCTGGCTCTTTGTCGTGAAGGCGCCGGTCGGAACGGCACTGGCAAGGGGCATTTCCGTCCTCGTCGTCAGCTGCCCCTGCGCCCTTGGTCTTGCGATGCCCGTCGCGATCATGGTCGGCAACGGCATGGGCGCGAAGCACGGGATCCTGTTCAAGACTGCGGAAGCCCTGCAGGAGACCGGCAATATGCAGATCGTGGCGCTGGATAAGACCGGAACGATCACCAGCGGGCATCCGATCGTGACAGAGGTGATCCCGGCCGAAGGTGTGACAGAAGAAGAGCTCCTGTATCTTGCAGGCGCGCTCGAAGCCCAGAGTGAGCACCCTCTGGCGAGGGCGATCGTGGAATACACCGGAGGAGTAAAGGCAAAAGAGATACAGGATTTCAGGGCGCTTCCCGGAAACGGCCTTTCAGCCGTGATCGACGGAGCGCTGATCAGCGGCGGCAACCAGAAA
>CACXGR010000077.1 GCA_902767235.1 uncultured Lachnospiraceae bacterium
CCATGACGCGCACGGGAAGCACGACCTTCTGCATCGGGTATCCCTCGTAGAAATGCACGCGGCCGTTCATCAAAACGACCGGGACAGAGTCGATATATCCGAAAATATACTCGCCCTTGTGACCTTCCACCGTGGAACGCGGAAACCCGTCCAGCTCCGAGTAGGGAATCCTTGTCACGACTTCGATATCATCAGCAAGGCCGCCCAGGCCGGACCCCAGCACGATGCCGATCCTGGGCACAAAGTCTGTTCTCTCACGCACTGCCTGCAGGGCTGCCTCGTAATCCATGATCGTCTTATCCTTCTGTGCATTGTCTGTCATTTTGGTCCCCCCCTTGTTTAAATCCTTTCCGCCTTTCGGCTACGTCAATCAGATCCTTTGCTTCCTCCATTGCGGCCGCCAGATAGGGCTCCTGCCATTCGCGGCCCTCCTTCTCCGCCCGCTTGACTTCCTCCCAGGCGGCATCCTTCTCCTCGTCCGATCCAAAGACGGCATCCCCGAAGACATGCGGATGCCTTCTCACCATCTTGTCGGACACTGTCCTCGCCACGTCTTCCAGCGTAAAGAGCCCCTCCTCCTGCGCCAGGCTGGCGTGGAAGACCACCTGAAAGAGCAGGTCGCCCAGCTCCTCCTTCAAATTCTCGGGATCCCCCGTCTGTGTCAGGATATTGATCCCGCAGATCACCTCCGCCGCCTCCTCGATGCACGGGACCTTTAAGGTGGCGTGCGTCTGCACGCGGTCCCAGGGGCAGCCGTCTTTGGCGCGGAGCCTCTCCACGATCCCGATCAGTCTTTCTAACTCCTTCGTCTCCACGGTCATTCTTCCGTATATTCCTCCGTCAAAAGATCGACGCCTCATCGATCTCTTTGAGCTCCTGCGCTGTGAACTGCGTGTTCTCGATCGCCTTGATATTGTCCAGGATCTGCGACGGCTTCGAAGCGCCGATCAGGACAGAAGTCACCGCCCCGTCCCTGAGGATCCAGGCGAGCGCCATCTCAGCCAAAGTCTGGCCTCTCTTCGCGGCAATGCCGTTGAGCTTGCGGACGGCCTCTATTTTGGCAGAGGTCAGGCTGTCCTCCTTGAGGAAGCGGCTGTCCGTGCGCACGCGGCTGTCCGCCGGGATCCCGTTCAGATAGCGGTCCGTCAGGACGCCCTGCGCCAGGGGCGTAAAGCAGATGATGCCCTTGCCGAGCGCGGCGGCCTTCTCTTTGAGGCCGTTTTTCTCAATGGTGCGGTCCAGAATATTGTAGCGGTTCTGGTTGATGACGAAAGGCACGCGCATCTGCGTGAGGATCTCCGATGCCTTCGCCAGCGTCGGACCGTCGTAGTTGGAGAGGCCGGCGTAAAGCGCTTTGCCGCTTCTGACCGCCTGCTCCAAAGCCCCCATCGTCTCCTCCAGAGGTGTGTTCGGATCCATCCTGTGATGGTAGAAAATATCGACATACTCAAGGCCCATCCGCCTGAGCGACTGGTCCAGGCTGGCCAGCAGATACTTGCGGCTGCCCCAGTCGCCATAAGGGCCCTCCCACATGGTGTAGCCGGCCTTGGTCGAGATGATCAGCTCGTCCCTGTAGGGGACGAAATTCTCCTTATAGATCCTGCCGAAATTCTTCTCCGCGCTGCCCGGCTCCGGCCCGTAATTGTTGGCCAGATCAAAGTGTGTGATTCCGTTGTCAAAAGCCGTAAAGCACAGCTTCTCCATATTGGCGTAGCTGCTCGTATCGCCAAAATTGTGCCAGAAGCCCAGCGACACCGCGGGAAGCATCAGGCCGCTCCTGCCGCAGCGGTTGTATTTCATGGTTTCATATCGTTTTTCATTTGCGACGTACATATATATTTCCCTCATGGCCTGTTTCCGGTCATTGCAAGACAGAGCTGCCGCTGCTTGCGGGCCGCCCCTGCCTTGATCATTCCGAGGAGAACAAGCTCCCTTTTTTATTGTGATCTGTTGAAAATGCCGGGCGGATCAACTCTGAAGTCTGTTCTCCTTCAGAAGATCCAGCGCTTTTTTGCCGTCGATGACCACAGTCAGATAACTGACCGCCCGCCCCACGAACTCGTCCGGATACCGCTCCTCGAGCTTCTCCTTGGTGCGGGCGAGAATGGCCGTGAGCTCTGCGCTCGTCACTTCGTTCTCCAGCTCCACCGGGAACTGGTAGCAGTACTTGCCCTTGGTCTCAATGACCTCCATGCCCAGTGCGGCCGCGCCGTCCCGCTTTGCTCCCTTCTCGTCGAGGATGCGCACCGCCAGCGCTTTGGGGTTGTCCAGCAGGGTTCCCTTGCGGTCCTGCTGCGCATAGCCGATCACAAACGCGTTTGCGCCGGTCTCCTCGTGATGTTCGCGGAGCGTCTTATAGCGGGACAGCAGTTTTTTGATCACCTTGTCCTGCGCGCCCGCGTTCACCTTCTCCCGCTTCTGCTGCTGCATAAAGTAGATCACCGCAAAGAAAACCATAAGTACAAGTATAATAAATGCCATATCCATACATCCTTTCCGCGCCTGATCAGAACACGCCCATCATGATCTGCATCAGTTCCTTAAAATACGGCGTCAAAGCATTGCTGCCGTGATAATTTCTCTGCCGCCTGCCGGTCATTCGGATCCTGAGCTCCCAGCGGGCTCCCTGCCGGCCGAACGGGCCGTCATAGTTCTTATTCCAGTCCTTCAGGTATACTCTTCTGTACAGCTTGTACATGAGGCCGTTCCAGAAACGTGCTTCGACCTGCCG
>CACXGR010000078.1 GCA_902767235.1 uncultured Lachnospiraceae bacterium
AAGGACTGCGTCAGCTCCGCAGGACCGCAGCATGGCGGCGTCTTCCGGCGTCGTTACCCCGCTCTCAGCGATATAAAGGACGTCATCGGGAATATTTTGACGCAGGCGGACGGCATGATTCAGGTCAACAGAGAAATCCTTCAGATTACGGTTGTTCACGCCGATCATCTTTGCGCCGGCATTGACCGCTGACCGGATCTCCTTTTCGTTGTGAGTTTCTACAAGTGCTGCAAGGCCCAGAACCGAGCAAATCTCGAGGTATCGGCTCACTGCCGCCGTGTCCAGGATCGCGCAGATCAAAAGGACACAATCTGCTCCCATAAGTCGTGCCTGATACAGCTGGTATTCGTCCACTGTGAAATCTTTGCGGAGCATCGGCGTTTTCACAGCCGACCGGATGTCCGTGAACACCTTGTCGGAGCCTAGAAACCATTTGGGCTCCGTGAGGCAGGAAATGGCATCCGCGCCGGCAGCCTCGTATTCCAAAGCTGTTCCCATATAGTCAAATACGGGATCGATCAGGCCCTTGGAGGGGGACGCTTTCTTGACCTCACAAATAACGCTCAGGGCGGGTCTGCGGATCGCGTCATAAAATCTTTCGCCGCCAGCGGGGCCGGCGGCCAGCGCCAGCTCCCTGATCTCATCCATACTCACTTTCTCTTTCTCATAAGCTGCTCGTTTGCGGGCGTGTTCCGCCAGCCTGTCCAGGATCGTCATGTATGCCTCCTATATCGATCATCACTCTACCTTTAAGGTAGAGTGACACCCGCGCGCTGCCGGCAGCGTGTAAACTACCTTTAAGGTCGGTTGCTCACCTCGATGATCTTGTTCAAAGTCGCAAGCGCTTTTCCCGAATCGATGAGTTCAGCCGCCAGCGCGACGCCGTCCTTCAAGCTCGCAGCCTTTCCTGCGATGTAAAGAGCCGCCCCGGCATTCATAAGGACTGCCGTCCGCTTGGGGCCCTTAACTCCTCTCAGAATATCGATCGTGATCTCTGCGTTTTCTTCCGGTGTTCCCCCCACGAGCTCGTCTTTGGCGCAGCGCTCAAATCCGAAGTCCTCCGGCTTGATCATCGTAGTCCTAAACCACCCGTCACGGATCTCGCAAACCTTGGTCGGCGCGCTCACGGAGATCTCATCCAGTTTGTCCATCCCGTATACGACCATGCCTCTTCTGACGCCCAGGTTCACCAGCACCTGTGCCAGCGGCTCCACCAGATAATCGTCATATACACCGAGGATCTGCATGGTCGGCGAAGCCGGATTCGTCAGCGGACCCAGAATATTGAAGACCGTCCTGAATCCCAGCTCTCTGCGGATCGCTCCGACATATTTCATGGAAGTGTGATATTTCTGTGCGAAGAAAAAGCACATTCCGGCCTCTTTTAAGAGTTCCACACATCTTTCGGGGCTCTGGTCGATGTTCACCCCTAACGCTTCCAGACAGTCCGCTGTGCCGCTTCGGGATGAAGCTGCGCGGTTCCCGTGTTTTGCCACCTTAACGCCTCCGGCCGCCGCCACCAGCGCCGAAGTAGTCGAAATATTGAAACTCTGTGCATTATCTCCGCCCGTTCCGACGATCTCCAGCACATCCATGCCGGTCTCCACCTTAGTGGCGTGATCTCTCATAGCGGCGGCGCAGCCGGCGATCTCATCTGTAGTCTCCGCTCTCGCGCTCTTTGTGGACAGAGCCGCCAGAAAAGCGGCGTTCTGTGTCGCAGTGGTCTCACCGCTCATGATCTCATTCATCACGGTATAAGCTTCGTTGTAAGTGAGATCTCCTTTGCTTACGATCTTAACAATGGCTTCTTTGATCATGTTTTTCTCTCCTTCCGATCCAAACTACGACTACCGACGCATTCTGTCTGCCATGCTGTCATGCAATGGGCTGTACTTGAGTAATATCTGCACGCATTGCTTCACAAAAAAAGTCCTTGACAGAATTGCTTCTGTCAAGGACGAATAGATTCGTATACACTATCCGCGGTGCCACCTTGAATTCACGGGTTTCCCGTGCTCTTAGCAGGATACAAACATATCCCCGGCTGTTAACGCCCGCCTGCAGCGTCGCAGCATACTCAGAGTCTGTGCCCGTCAGGCATTGCTCCTTTGACTGCGCCCTCGGAAGTCCATTCAGTGAAATATCTCACGCTGCGATTCCACCACCCGCAGCTCTCTGGTGTGACAGGGAATTCACCTACTCACTCTCCCTCATCGGTTTTCTATATGTTTTGCTAAAGTATCGCATTTTTTTGTTTATATGTCAACGCCATTGTGTTTATCTATCGACAGACTCAATACGCCTTCGATACAAGTTCGGCAGGATCAGTGATGCCTCACCACCTCAAACCTCTCCAACTGAACGTTTCTATCCCACTCTGCGATCCCGACCTTGCTCTTGGCGATCGCGATCTGCTGCTCCACAGTGTCTACGCCGTCCAGATCCGGGAGCAAGAGCCCGCGCTTTCTGCCCTTTGTGACAATAACGCCGTAGCGCTTCACATCCAG
>CACXGR010000079.1 GCA_902767235.1 uncultured Lachnospiraceae bacterium
AAATCATCCCTGACAGAGGGGCTGAGTCTGTAGATCTTAACGGCTGCTCCGTCTGTCGCTGTATAGTGGAACTCCTCCGCCTCGGGGTAGCTGTGGGTGGTAAAAACAGCTTCGCCGTTGTTGACAAAGTACTCTGTGGTGCTGTGGTCGACAAAGATCCGCAGGCTCGTCAGCGGATTCTCGAGGGGCATGTCAAGTACTTCGCCGACAGCCATGTTGAAGCGCTTGTTGAGTCCTGTGCGGTCGATGGTACAGGTCCCGGATCCCGCGTCATAGTGGAGGCGCAGGCCGCCGGTTCCGTCCGCTCTGGTGTAGAGGTTGAAATCGAAATCCCCGTCAGCCGCGGGCTCGACGAGTATCTCGCAGGCAGAGGGAATGGTGCCGTCTGCCGGTGCTTCGCCGGCGCGGAGGGTTTCGATGCCGCTGACAGGCGTCTGGAAAAGTTTCCCGTCTTTGACGCGGAGCTCACGGGGCAGGCCCATGCTTCCTTCCCAGTCCTCTTCTTCGGTGGGATAGTGATTGTCGGGGAGTCCGACCCAGCCGATGAGAATGGCCTTGTCGGGGTCTCCCACATTGGAAGCGCCCTGTGCCGCATAGAAGTCAAAGCCGTAATCCAGGTGGCGGTAGCCGGACTGCGGTGTGAACGTCAGGGTGTCATAGTCCATTTTGCCGATCAGATAGACGTTGTGGTTTGTGCTCTCGGCACGGCCGGGAAGCTTCGTATACTGAGGAGAGAAAATAAGGACGTCACTGCCGCTGATATTGACGATATAGGGGCATTCCCACATGCCTCCAAAGTCCTCGAAACCGACGACATGAAGCTGGCCGGCAAGTGACCAGCCTGACAGAAGGTCTTGGGACTGATAGATCAGGACGGTGCCTTTTTTATCAAGTGTCTGCGCACCTATGAAAATATAGTATTTGTTTTTCTCCTCATTGTAGACGACCTTGGGATCGCGCTGGTGCTCGCTGTAGTCGTCGCGGGGGCCGAACAGAGGCTCCGGGAGTTTCTCGGGGCGGCCGTCTTTGCCGAGCTTTGCCGCACAGGTGTAGGGTGTACGGACCCAGTTCTCGTCGCGGTGGTTGCCGGTGTAGAAGAAATAAAGGTCGTCGCCGGCGCAGATGGCGCTGCCGGAATGGCATCCCTTATTGTCATAAAAGGTATCGGGAGCGAGGCCGATGCCCTCGTTCTTCCAGCTGATCAGGTCGGGACTGGTCACGTGATACCAGTATTTGAGGCCGTGTACAGCTCCCCAGGGACACCACTGATAGAAAAGGTGCCAGGTTCCATTGTGACAGGTGAATCCGTTCGGGTCACTTGAAAGCCCGGTGACGGGCTGTACATGATAGGTCTGCCGATAGGCAGATTTGCTGATCTTGTCGTGAAGATCAGCGATTTCATCCGGGCTCTGGAGCACTCTGTAGCGCTCTTCCGTTGTCCATTGTCTCATCTGACGGGGTCCTCCTGTTCTCCTGCAGCTCTTGCCTGCTGCGTTTAAATGTGTTCGGAAAATGACGGAACAGAAGCTTTCGCATGTACGTTTTCGCAATTGCTCTGCTTCGTTTTTTCGGTGCTAAAAAATACACAAATATACAATTTAAATTATAAAGGAATCTGCCTGCATTCACAATTAAAAGTCACAGATATTTGGAACATCCACAGATATCTGTGACATTCCGCCGCCTCTTTTGTCAGGCATCATTGAAGTTTTTGTATTTATCACATATACTGAAGGGTAACGATACAGGACTTATTCTACGGCGCGCAATACCCGTGACTTCTGTCGTGGGATACGTGCGCAAAAAAAGCAGGACTCGCAAGCGAGTCTTGAAATATCATTCTCCAAAAGGATTCTGTTCACATGAAATTCAACAAAAATCTCCTGAAAGAAAAATGGTTTGTCTATTCCTTTGCCTTGTGCTCGGCAGTAGCTCTCTACCTGTTGCTGACACACATAGGGGGAATACTGCAGTTTCTCGGAGGAATCTGGAGAGTGGGATCTCCGGTCTTCATGGCTTTTGTGATCTCCTATGTTCTGGGGCCGCTCGTCAATGTATACTCGACCTATGTATTTTATAAATTGGATCAGAAAAAGCTCCGGCATACGCTGTCGGTCCTGCTCGCGATCCTCACCGTCGTCCTGTTTATCGTGATCCTGGTCGTTGCGCTGGTCCCCCAGGTCATAGACAGTGTCGTTATGTTTGCCAGCAATCTCAACAGCTATGTCCTGTCCTTTCAGCACTTTATGCGGCAAGTAAACAGCATTGCCGTACAGCATGATATTGATCTGTCCTCCTTTATTTCCTCCAGTGATGAACTCCTGCAGTCCATCTCCCGAATCCTGCCGGAGAACCTGAACAAGATCGTCAATGTGTCCTACAATTTCGGTGCCCGGATGTTCGACTGGATCATCTCCTTCATCCTTGCCATCTATCTGATGCTGGATGAAGAAAGACTCCGGAAAGGGTTTTCAAGGCTTCTTCGCGCTCTGCTCCCTGCACAGGTCTACCGCAGTACGGCTACCTTCTGGAATCGTGTCAACAAGATCCTTGTCCAGTATATTGCCTTTGACGTTCTGGACGGCGTGATCATCGGGCTCTGCAACTGGGTCTTCATGGTCATCATGAATATGCCCTATGTCGCGATCATTTCGGTCATCGTGGGTGTGACTAATCTTGCCCCCACTTTCGG
>CACXGR010000080.1 GCA_902767235.1 uncultured Lachnospiraceae bacterium
ATTATATCTACAGGAACCATCAGCTGTTTCTATACATCATTTTGTGGCATTTGCCCGCTTGGGTGAGAAAGGAGAACTTCGAGATCAATGAGTGCGCTGACCAACGGCAGGATGTCAAACCGCGCAGAGATTCCGGACCTCTGCAATGAACCGTCGAAATGCTGCGGATGCGGAGGGTGCTGCAGTATATGTCCGGTCGGCGCGATCACAATGACCGAGGACGAGGAGGGATTTATGTACCCTGTGATCGACCCTGACAAATGTATACGCTGCGGCAGTTGTCTAAAAGTCTGCGCTTTTAAAAAGGATTTACTATGACGGATACAAAAGTATATGCGGCGAGAACAAAAGACAGAGAGGTCATTGAGAAGAGTTCGTCAGGAGGAGTGTTTACCGCTATTTCGAATCACTTTCTCGATCACAATGACGCCATACTGTGCGCCTCCTACAACTTTGAAACAAACAGGGAAGAGTTCGGGATCATCCTGACCCGAGAAGAACGGGACCGCGCGAGAGGATCTGTGTATATACAGAGCTATGCGGGCGACACATGGAAGAAGAGCGTTTCGTGGCTCAAAGACAACCCCGGCCATAAACTGCTGTTTGTCGGCGTCGGCTGTCAGGCGGCGGGATATGCCCGCTTCATGGAAATGCAGGGACTGCGGGACCGCGTGACCGTGACGGACCTGATCTGCCATGGCGCGCCCAGCCCCAAAATATGGCGCGAATACGCAGAGCATCTTTCGGGCGGCGAAAGGTTTTCGGCCATCAGCTTCAGGGACAAGCGAACCGGATGGGAACACTCTTCAGCCATCGCTGTCTTAAACGGCAGGGAGATATCCCTAAACAAGTATAGGCGCATCTATAGCAAGCGGTATACGCTGCGCAAGTCCTGTTCAGTATGTCCCTACACAAGAGTCGACAGATACACGGATATCACCATAGGCGACTTCTGGCATCTTGAAAAGAGCATGCCCGATTTCGTCGATCCCATGGGAACGTCCCTGATCCTGCTTCATACGGACAAGGGAGCAGAACTGTTTGAGAGCATAAGGGATGATCTTGACTATAGAGAGAGCAACACCGCAGATTGCTGGCAGATGAATCTGGAGCGGCCGACCGAGCATGCGCCTGACCGGGATAAATTCTGGAAGGACTATAGGGAAAGAGGGGCCGCGTATGTTATTGACAAATACAGCCGTGTCCCTGTTCTCAAAAGGATAAAGGGCAGGATCAAAAGGAGCATGAAAGCAATACTCTCAAAGTGATCGCAGCTGCCTGGTCGTTATACCAGCTTTGGAAGGGAATCCAAAGCTGGTTTTTATGATAGGAACGGAAGAAGCTGTTCCATTCCTCCCCTTTGCTTGACATTTAGGGGAAAAGATTTCATACTTATTGTGCATTATTGACTAAATTACTGTGTTGAGGGGAACAAAAAGCATGATCCATTTTGCTGCAAAGATAGAGAGAAATGACCCTTGCTGGTGCGGCAGCGGCAAAAAGTATAAGAATTGCCACATGCGCTTTGACGATAAGATCAAGGGCTTCCAGCTCAAAGGTCATATCGTGCCGGACAGAAGCATCATCAAGACGCCTGAACAGGTCGAGGGCATCAAAAAGAGCGCCAAGGTCAACATGGCCTGCCTGGACGCCGTCGCGAAAGCGATCCGGCCCGGTATGAGCACGGAGGAGATCGACAGGATCGTATATGAGACAACGGTATCCATGAACGCGATCCCCGCCCCGCTCCATTATGAGGGATATCCCAAGAGCGTCTGCACCTCCATCAACGAGGAGGTCTGCCACGGCATTCCGGATGAAGTGCATATTCTGAAGGAAGGCGATATCGTCAACGTGGACTGCTCTACCATCCTGAACGGATACTTTTCGGATTCCTCGCGGATGTTCTGCATCGGGGAGGTCTCCGAGGAAAAGAAGAGACTGGTGCAGGTCACGAAGGAATGCGTGGAGATCGGCCTCGAGCACGTGATCCCCTGGACATTCCTGGGCGATATGGGGAGCAAAGTGCACGAGCATGCGGTGAAGAACGGCTACTCCGTCGTCAGAGAGATCGGCGGCCACGGCTGCGGACTGGAGTTCCACGAGGATCCCTTTGTCAGCTTTGTCTCCAAGCCCGGCGAGGAGATGCTGATGGTGCCCGGCATGGTCTTTACCATCGAGCCCATGGTCAATATGGGTACCGACGATATCTATCAGGATGACAAGAACGGATGGACCATCTATACAAGGGACGGAAAGCCGTCTGCCCAGTGGGAGGTCCAGGTGCTGGTGACGGAGACGGGGCACGAAGTGCTTTGCTCTTAATTACATTTACAGAGGGGAAATGACCATGAAGAATAAAGGAAAATATTACATCACAACAGCGATCGCCTACACGTCCGGCAAGCCGCACATCGGCAACACCTATGAGATCATTCTTGCCGACTGCATTGCCAGATACAAGAAGGCCGACGGATATGACGTGCACTTCCAGACAGGAAGCGACGAACACGGACAGAAGATCGAGTCCAGAGCTGCCGCAGCCGGCAAGACTCCCAAGGAATTCGTCGATGATGTGGCGGGAGAGATCAAGCGGCTTTGGGA
>CACXGR010000081.1 GCA_902767235.1 uncultured Lachnospiraceae bacterium
AAGGACTGCAGGGAAGTCTGCCTGATGGCGGTGACACTGGGCACCGGCCCGGATCTGCTCGTTCGGCGGGCGTCAGTGACCCGGGTGAGCCGGGCGCTGATCTATCAGGCCGCCGCTGCCGCGATGACAGAGACCTGGTGCGGCATGATCAATGAAAGGATCCGGAAAGAAGCGGAGATAGAGGGGCTGTATACCAGGCCCAGATTCTCTCCCGGTTACGGCGATCTGCCGCTCACTCTCCAGAGGGATATCAGCAGGATCCTGAACATGCCCAAGGAGATCGGCGTGAGCCTGACCGAGACGCTTCTGATGACGCCGAGCAAATCCGTCACGGCATTGATCGGCCTCTCCGGTACGCCCAAAGACTGCCGGACCAGTCACTGTGAGGCTTGCCCGGCATCGGCGGACTGTCCCTACAGGGAGCGGACGCCGCAGGAAACATACACGTCGGAGAACGCCGGAAACGGCTGACACGGAACAATAAGAGAAAGCGAGAGAGTATGAGAAAAGGTTTTCTTGAACGTCTGGGAAAAGAATGGCTGGTCTGCGACGGCGGGACGGGAACGATCCTGCAGGCGAGAGGCCTCAGAGGAGGAGAACTCCCCGAGACCTGGAACCTGAAGAAGCCGGAGGAGATCATTGCCCTTCACAGCAGATATCTGGAAGCCGGGTGCGATATTTTCAACACAAATACATTTGGCGCAAACGCCCTGAAATTTCCGAAGGATCTGCGGGAGATCGTGACCGCTGCGGTGGAACTGGCGGCGGAGGCAAGACGGAGGACCGGCCGCGGGGACGCGTTTATCGCCCTCGATATAGGACCTACCGGAAAACTGCTGGAGCCCCTGGGAGATCTGCCCTTTGAAGAGGCGGTGAAGCTGTTTGGAGAAGTGGTCCGATACGGGAGCGAAGCGGGCGCGGATCTGGTGCTGATCGAGACCATGTCCGACAGTTATGAAGCCAAGGCCGCGGTGCTGGCGGCGAAGGAGAACTGCGATCTGCCGGTATGCGTCACCACTACGTATGACGCAAAAGGGAAGCTCCTGACCGGCGGAAGCGTCGATTCGACCGTGGCGCTCCTGGAGGGGCTCAGGGTCGACGCCATCGGCGTAAACTGCGGCCTGGGACCGGAGCAGATGATCCCTATTGTCAGGCGCCTGACGGAGGTCTGCAGCGTGCCGGTGATCGTCAATCCCAATGCAGGGCTGCCCCGCACGGAAGGGGGACGGACGGTCTACAACGTCGGCCCGGAGGAATTCGCGGAGCGTATGGCGCAGATTGCCGCCATGGGCGTGCATGTGGTGGGCGGCTGCTGCGGCACGACGCCGGCCCACATCCGCATGACGGCGGAGCGCGTCAAAGCGCTTCCCTTTGCGGAACCGGTCCGCAAGCACAGGACCGTGGTGAGCTCATTTTCACAGTGCGTCGAGATTGGTCCCTGCCCTGTGATCATCGGAGAGCGGATCAATCCGACGGGCAAAAAGAAGTTCAAACAGGCCCTCAGGGACAGGGACATAGAGTACGTTCTGCAGGAAGGACTGCGCCAGGAGGACAGCGGCGCGCATATTCTCGACGTCAACGTGGGGCTGCCGGAGATCGATGAGCCGTCCATGATGGTCTCTGTCATCCGAGGGCTTCAGAGCGTGCTGACGCTCCCCCTTCAGATCGACACGACGGATCCCGTGGCCCTGGAGAAGGGGATGCGCATCTACAACGGAAAGCCCATGGTCAACTCCGTCAACGGCAAAAAAGAGAGCATGGAGACGGTCTTTCCCCTTGTCCGCAAGTACGGAGGCGTCCTGGTCGCGCTGGCGCTGGACGAGGAAGGGATCCCTTCTGACGCAGAGGGCAGAGTCCGGATCGCGCAGAAGATCTACGAGGCGGCGGACCGCTACGGCGTTCCGAGGGAGGATATCCTCGTAGACGGCCTTGCGATGACGATCTCTTCCGACAACACTTCGGCGCTGGCCACGCTTGAGACGATCCGCAGGGTAAAGGAGGAGCTGGGAGGAAAGACGGTCTTGGGCGTGTCCAATATATCCTTCGGCCTTCCCAGGAGAGCGATCATCAACGCGCACTTTTTGACCATGGCGCTGCAGAGCGGCCTTTCGGCGGCCATCATGAACCCCGGCAGCGAGGACATGATGCAGTCCTATCGCGCATACTGCGCTCTGGCCGGTCTCGATCCGCAGTGCATGAAGTATATTGAGACTTATGCGGGGACGCAGGATCCCGTGAGGGTGACGGGAACCGCCTCCGGATCATCCGGAAAGAACGGCAGCGGCGCCGCCCCGGCGGGAGGAAGCGGGGGACCGGCAAAGGGCGGATCGTCCGCCATGAGCCTCGTGGAATGTGTGACCCGCGGAATGGCGGAGAGCGCGGCGGCGGCAGCATTAAAAGAGCTGGAAGAGAAGGAGCCTCTTGCGCTGATCAATGAGGAGCTGATCCCCGCGCTGGACAAAGTGGGAAAAGGATTTGAGAAAGGGACGATCTTTCTGCCCCAGCTCCTTATGAGCGCGGACGCCGCCAAAGCCGCCTTCGAAGTGGTCAAGGAATCC
>CACXGR010000082.1 GCA_902767235.1 uncultured Lachnospiraceae bacterium
CCGGCGGAGTACGATGAACCGGAGGCGCCTGCACACGAAGAGCCCGCGCATCCGGGCGAGCCGGAGAAAGCGGAGAAGCCGGCAGAAGGGCAGGCGGAAGCTGACAGGCGTCCGGTCAAGCGCCGGCTGGTCTGCCGCCTCAGAAGCAGCATGATGGGATTGGGACGCCACGCCTTTCCCATCTCGGCGAAGAGGGCGCGCAGGGACTTGTTCCGCAAAGCACGGGGGAACCGGATCTGGAGCAGAAAGAGGCACAGATTGCGGCATATGAGAAGACATCTCGGATACTAAAAACGGCTGCGTAGAGACAGTGTGCGGCTTACTGAAGGAGATACTATGGCTATTTTATTTAACGCGCAGACACGGACCTTTCATTTGTACAACCATTCGGTGAGCTATATTTTCCGGGTGATGGAAAACGAACAGCTCGAGCAGCTCTATTACGGCAGCCGGATCGCTGAGGAGAGCTCTTACGATCTCTACCACGAGGAAGTGATGCGCTCCCAGATGTCGATCTGTGTGCCCGAACCCAGCCTGCTGTCCATGCAGTATACGAGGCAGGAGTACCCCTGCTTCGGAACCGGCGATTACAGGAGCCCTGCGATGGCAGTGCTGCAGGAGAACGGGAGCCGCATCACGGACTTCCGCTATGTGTCCCACGAGATCGCGGAAGGCAAGCCGTCCCTCCTTCCTCTGCCCGCCACTTACACGGAGAGCGATGCGGAGGCGCAGACCCTTTCGGTCACACTTCATGACGACGTCATGGATACGGATCTCATCCTCTTTTACACCATTTATGAGGCATATCCGGTCATCACAAGGAGCGTGAAGTTCGTGCATCACGGCGCAGCGCCGATCATACTGGACAGGGCCATGAGCATGTCGGCCGAGTGGTCGGACAAGAACTTTACCATGGTCAGCCTTGCGGGCGGATGGGCGAGAGAGCGCTATGTCAAAGAGCGTCCCCTGGAGGCCGGGATCACGGCCGTCCACAGCCTGACCGGCACCTGCAGCAGTGCGGAGCACAATCCCTTCCTGGCGCTGAAGAGGCCCGGAGCGACGGAGGAGACGGGGGAAGTGTACGGGTTCAGCCTTCTCTACAGCGGCAACTTCCTGGCCCAGGCGGAGGTCTCGACCTTTGACATGACCAGAGTCATGATGGGCATCAATCCGGAGGGCTTTTGCTGGGAACTGAAAAGCGGCGAGAGCTTCCAGACGCCGGAAGTCGTCATGGTCTACAGCAGTGAGGGGCTGGGCGGCATGAGCCGGACCTTCCACAGGCTGTACAGGACGCGCCTGATGCGGGGCAGGTGGAGAGACCAGCCGCGTCCCATTCTCCTCAACAACTGGGAGGCCACCTATTTTTCCTTTGACGAGGATAAGCTGCTGGAGATCGCCTCCAAGGCGGCCGAGTGCGGCATTGAGCTGTTTGTACTGGACGACGGCTGGTTCGGAAACCGGAATGACGACCGCAGAGGCCTGGGAGACTGGGTCTGCAATACGGACAAAATACCGTCCGGGATCGGAGGACTCTCCCGCAAAGTCGAGGCGCTGGGCATGAAGTTCGGACTCTGGGTGGAACTGGAGATGGTGAACAAGGACAGCGATCTCTACCGCAGTCATCCGGAATGGGTGATCGGCGCGCCGGACCGCTTTGACTGCCACGCGAGGCATCAGTATGTACTGGACTATTCCAACCCCGATGTGGTGGAGTACATCTATGAGATGATCGCAGGAATTTTGAGAGAATCGAAGATCTCCTACATCAAGTGGGACATGAACCGCTATATGACGGGGAACTTCAGCAATGCGGTCTGGGCAAAGGCTGATGAAGGGACAGGCTATGTAAAACAGGGAGAGATGATGCACCGATATATGCTAGGCGTGTACTCGCTCTATGAGAAACTGACTTCTTCTTTCCCGGACATCCTCTTTGAGAGCTGCGCCAGCGGCGGAGCGAGATTCGACGCGGGCATGCTCTTCTTTGCACCGCAGGCCTGGTGCAGCGACGACTCGGACGGCTCAGAGAGACAAAAGATTCAATACGGCACTTCCTATGTGTATCCGATCGTCAGTATGGGCGCCCATGTATCGGCAGTGCCCAACCATCAGCTGCTGCGCACGACGCCTCTGGATACCAGAGCGAATGTGGCCTATTTCGGCACGTTCGGATATGAGCTGGACCTGAACCTGCTCTCCGATGCGGAACTGGAGACCGTGCAAAGACAGATCCGATTTATGAAAGAGAACAGGGAACTGATCCAGGTGGACGGCGATTTCTACAGACTCAGAAGCCCCTTCGAGGGCAATGAGACGGCCTGGATGGTGGTCTCCGGGGACAAGCGCCGCGCCATCGCCGCTTTCTATCAGAGGCTGAACAAAGTCAACGGCTCCTGGGAGCGGCTGCGCCTTGCGGGGCTGGATCCCGATATGCTCTACGAGGTGAGCACGGATACGACACCCTCGTCCGTGATCTCGGAACACATTCTGGCGGCCTACGGGCATAAGCTGAATACCGATACCACGTGGAAGGTGCGTCTGCACGGAAGCACGCTCATGCATGCGGGGATCCCGATCAGCCGGGATATCCTTTCGCTCAAGGGAGGAGACTTTGCATCCCTTCTGTTCGAGATCAGGGAGATCGGATGAGAACCATATCACAATACGACGCGAAACGATATAAGGACGAGCTCGAGGGCCTCCGGGAAGAGATGACCAGTATTCTGTTGGAAATGGAACTGCGTCACGACACATCTTCCAGGGAGGCCTTCTCCCGATGGTGGGAGCAGGAAGGGGCGATGCGGCGCTATTTTGACCTCAAGGGGAAGGCGGAGCGGATCGAACAGATCCTGGCCTGTAGTGTCGTGGAGGAAGAGGAGCAGCCCAAGATGCGGGCGAAAGACCTCGGACGGGGGATGCCCGGGGCGGGGCGCGGTGTCCGAAAGCCGGAGGGAGAGGTATGAC
>CACXGR010000083.1 GCA_902767235.1 uncultured Lachnospiraceae bacterium
CTCTATGAATCTTCAGAGAAAACCTCTGATCATCCCGTTTTTGATCCTGCTCTTCGCGTTCACAGCGGCAGGCTGCTCCCAAAAGGCACCTGCAGATGTTCGCATTGAACTGGAGACACCGGATGGTTCGGATGTCTCCGATTCCAATGCGGTGTTCCCGAAATTCGTGTCAAAGAATGAGGATTATCAGAAAGAACTGGACAAACTGAATAAAGAAGTCGATAAGATCCGAAAGGATTACAACAGGCGGACTGAGAAAGGAAAGGATTTCATCGTTCGCACTTACCTGGGCTCCGCTGAAAATGTTCCTCAGTGCACCATATGCTGGTACGAAGAACACTCCCTTTTGGGTGATAACTACAATCTCATGACCCTCGCCTGCAAGAAGAGCACCTGCGAGATCATAACCAGCAAGGAAGCTCTGAAATCCCATGAAATCGACGGGATCACGCTCAGCACCAATGTCGCAAAGCTCTACGAAGGCCTGGGGCTCCCCGGCATTCTCAAGGAAACTGAGATGCAGGGCTTCGAGACAGACGAAAACGCGGAGGTCACCGCGATCTTCATGAAACTGATCACGCAGATCCCGGACCCATCCAATCCCGACGAAGAGATCGAGGAACAGCACTTCTTCTACTACGATCTCACAGAGAATACGCTCAGTCCTCTATCCGAACACGGATATGATTTTCCTTGAGCGTCACGGCCAATCGTAAACATAACAAGGGGGGCTCATTCAAGCCCCCTTTTCTCTATTCGATCCCTGTGACCTTATAATCCAGGTCCTCTACAGCCTTTCTGATCTCCTCATCCGATACAGCTCTGTCAAAAGATACAAGCGCCGTTTTCTTCTTGAGGTTCACCTTGCCGACTGCCCCGTCTATGCGGTTGATCGCACGTTCCACGCGCCTCTTGCAGTTCTCGCAGTGCATGCCTTCAATGTGTACCGTCTTCTCGCCGATCTTCGGTCCGTCCAGTTCCTTGTGATCGGGGAGTATCGTCTCTCCTCCACCGCAGCATCCGCCTTCTCCCTTGAAGTGTCCGATGCTGTTTTTAAGTGCCAGTGCCGCGATCACAATGACTACGGCAAGGACAATGAATGTGCTCATATTCATGATTTGTTTTCCTTTTTTGCCTTAAATCTCTCGGGAATCTCCATTTCGTGACAGCTTCCGGTGCAGCCCGGGCAGTTCATACCGCAGGATTTGATGCCCTTTTTCCTGTCACTGATGATCTTCTTTATATCCCATATCACGATGGCGATCAGGATCAGGCTGACCACGATCGTACCCATGTTGGCGGAAAGCCACTCCATGCTCTCACCTCACTATTTCTTATGAACTTCTTTTCATCTCTATTCAGAAGACGTGTCAAAATACTGCTTCAGCAGTATTTTAACACGTCTTCTGTTCATGAAAACACGATCAACGATTTTTATCAGATTTTCACTGCGGATGCCTTCAGTGTCGTTGCCTCTTTATAAGGCTTGAACAGCATATACAGCGTTCCGGCGAGAACGATCAGAGAAACGACCAGACCAATTACATTCATATTGCCGGTGACAGCGCTGCCGATCTGATAGATGCACAGAGACGCCAGATATGCGAAACCGCACTGATACCCGATCGCGAACCAAGTCCACTTGGCGTTGTTCATCTCTCTCTTGATGGCACCGATCGCCGCAAAGCAGGGCGCGCACAGAAGGTTGAATACCAGGAAGCTGTAGCCTGCCAGCGCGGACATCTCCGCCTGCAGGTTGGCCCAGATCTCTTCACCCATCTCGGAGACTTCGCCGTACTTATAAAGGATACCGAAAGTACCTACAACATTTTCTTTTGCGATCAGGCCAGTGACGGCTGCCACTGCGGGCTTCCAGGAACCCCACCCCAGAGGTGCGAAGATCCATGCAACTGTATTTCCAAGTGCCGCAAGGATTGAGTGCTCCATGAAGTCCTCTTCAGGAAGCATTTGGAAAGCGCCCTCATAGAAACCGAAGCTGGACATAAACCATACCAGGATAGTTGCCAAAAGAATGACAGTTCCCGCTTTTTTGACAAAGGAGGATGCTCTCTCCCACACACTGTGGAACACGCTGGAGAGTGTAGGGATGTGGTAAGCGGGCAGCTCCATGACGAAGGGAGCGGGATCGCCGGCGAACATCTTTGTCTTCTTCAGGATAATACCGGAGATCACGATGGCCGCAATACCTACGACATAGGCACTCCAGCCAACCCACGCGCTGTTTCCGAACAGGGCGCCCGCGATCAGACCGATGATGGGAAGCTTTGCTCCGCAGGGAATGAAGGTTGTGGTCATGATCGTCATGCGACGGTCTCTCTCATTCTCGATCGTACGGGAAGCCATGACGCCGGGAACGCCGCAGCCTGTGCCGACCATCATAGGAATGAAGGATTTACCGGAAAGACCGAATCTTCTGAAAATGCGGTCCATGATGAAGGCGATCCTTGCCATGTAGCCGCAGCCCTCAAGGAAGGCCAGGCAGATGAAGAGAACGATCATCTGGGGCAGGAAGCCGAGCACAGCGCCTACGCCGGCTACAATACCGTCCAGGATCAGGCCCTTGAGCCAGTCTGCCGTACCGATGCTGTCCAGGAATCCTTCCACTGCGCCGGGAACGATCTCACCGAACAGGACATCGTTGACCCAGTCTGTGCCCATGGCGCCGATCGTATTGATGGCCAGGAAATAGACCACCCACATGACCACAAGGAAGATCGGGATCGCCAGCCATCGGTTGGTGACGATGCGGTCGATCTTGTCGGAGATCGTCATGCTGCCCGCGTTCTTCTTTACATAGCTTCCTTCCAGAAGACCTGTGATATATTCATATCTCTCATTGGTAATGATGCTCTCGGAGTCGTCATCCATCCTCACTTCTGCCGCCGCGATGATCTTCTCTGCGGCTTCCTTGTCGTATGTGATCTGGTCGCCGATCTTCTCATCTCTCTCAAAGACTTTGATTTCGTACCAGCGCTGCTTGTCCTGCGGCACTCCGCTGAGGATCGGACAAAGGCTGTTAAGAACCTGTTCCACTTCCTCGTTGAACTTAGGATAAGCAGGAGCCGTTTTCTTTTTTGCCGCGTCGATGGCTGCCTCGGCCGCCTTATCAACGCCGTTCCCCTTCAGAGCAGAGATCTCTACGATCTTAACACCGAGCTTGTCACTCAGTGTCTTTACATTAATATGATCGCCGTTCTTCTCAATGATGTCCATCATGTTCAGCGCGATCACGACCGGAATACCCAATTCCATGCACTGAGTAGTCAGATAAAGATTTCTCTCAAGGTTCGTCGCGTCCACGATATTGAGGATCGCATCAGGCTTTTCCTTAAGAAGATAATTTCTTGCCACGACCTCTTCA
>CACXGR010000084.1 GCA_902767235.1 uncultured Lachnospiraceae bacterium
CCTGGAGAGGTCGTGCGTGCGGAAGCGGATGAGCGGCGCGCCCTCCTTGACCAGCGTCGTGATGACGATCTCGCCCCACTCGCCGTCGGGCACGTTCCTGCCGGTCTGCGGATCGATGATCTCGAGGTAGAGATAATCGTCCCAGTAGTGCATGCCGGTGTCATACTTGCAGTTGATGCCGATGCCGGGCCCGTAGATCTCGGTCAGGCCGTAGATATCGTAGAGCTCAATGCCGAGCTCAGTGGAGATGCGCTTGCGCATCTTCTCGCCCCAGCGCTCCGAGCCGATGACGCCCTTTTTGAGGTGGATCTTATCTGCGATGCCGCGCTTCTCGATCTCCTCCGCGAGAAGGAGCGCATAGGAAGAAGTCGCGCACAGGACGGTTGACTTCAAGTCCATCATCATCTGCAGCTGCTTGTTGGTATTGCCGGGTCCCATGGGGATCGCCATGGCGCCGAGCTTCTCACAGCCGTTCTGGAAGCCGATGCCGGCCGTCCACAGACCGTAGCCGGGCGTGATATGGATGCGGTCCTCTTTGGTGATGCCCGCAAACTCATAGCAGCGCTTGAACATCTCGCCCCAGTCGTCCACGTCCTTGGCGGTATAGGGGATGATGACGGGCATGCCCGTCGTTCCGGAAGAGGAGTGGATACGGACGATCTCCTCCTCTTTACAGGTCATCAGTCCGAGCGGATATGCGTCGCGCAGATCCTGCTTCTCCGAGAAGGGGAGATTCAGGAAATCTTCCACGGTGGTGACATGGTCGACGCCCGCCTCTTTCAGGCGCTTGCCGTAGAAGTTATCAGCGGCGATCAGACGCTGGATCTGATGGTTTACCTGTGCCAGCTGCTTTTCATTGATCTGCATTTTCTGTTCCTCCTTAATCCCGGCTCCAGGCCAGTGCGTTTTTGTTGAGTGCAAGGAATTTCTCCGGGACCTTCTCCCGGACGGCCCTCTCAAGGTCCTCCTCGTCAAGGCCCAGCTCTCCGCTCCGAAGGGCCGCGCCTAAAAGAACGACGTTCAGTACTTTGGAAGAGCCAAGCTCCTGCGCCGCTCTCTCCGCGTCCACAATGGTCAGGTGCTCCACATTTGCCTTCAGATATTCGATCATGGCCTCCGCGTCGTAACGGGACTGCCCGATCATGGCGCTCACCGGCATCACCGGCCTGCTGCTGACCACCACGGCACCTCCCTTTTTGAGGAAAGGCAGCTGCCGCACGGTCTCTCCGGGCTCAAATCCGATGATCAGGTCCACTTCTCCTTTGCCGATCAGCGGCGAATTCGTGCCCTCCCCCAGCCGCAGGTGGCTGAATACGCTTCCGCCGCGCTGCGCCATGCCAATGGTCTCCGCGGTCTTTATGGGAATGTTCTTATCCATGGCCGCCGTCGCGATCAGCCTCGATGCCAGAATCGTGCCCTGTCCGCCGACGCCGCACAAAATGATGTTCTTACTCATGACGGCCTCCCTTCTGCTGTGTCGTTCTTCGCCCCGCCGGAAATGGCTTTCACCGGGCAGAGCTGCTCGCACAGCGTGCAGCCTGTGCACATGGACGTGTCGATCTTCGCTTTTTTGCCGTCCGCATCCAGAATGAGCGCCGGGCAGCCCAGCTCGCGGATGCACTTTCCGCAGGCGATGCACTTGTCCGGATCCACATGGGAGCGGCCCTTGGGCTTCGTAATGGCGATGCAGGGCGACCGGAAAATAATGGCCTTGACGCCGGGCTCTGCCGCCACGCGCTTGACCGTCTCCACCGCATGCGCGTGATCCAGAGGATCGACGGTCTCCACTGTAGTCAGGCCGATGGCCCTGAGCACTCTCTCTATGCTGACTTTCTCCACCACCTGGCCCATGACTGTGCGCCCGGTGCCGGGATGCGGCTGATGGCCGGTCATGGCGGTCGTCGAGTTGTCCAAAACGATCAGCGTCATGTCTGCCTGATTGTAGAAGGCGTTCACGGTGCCGGTGATCCCGGATGCAAAGAAAGTGGAGTCTCCCACAAAGGCAAAGCACTTGGTATCCGGCTCCATATGTCCCACGCCCTGCGCGATGCCGATGCCTGCGCCCATGCACAGGCAGGTATCACACATGTCCAGAGGCGCCGCATTTCCCAGCGTATAGCAGCCGATATCGCCGCAGTAGATGGTCTTTTGACCGCGCATCGCGACCTTGACGGCATAGAAGGACGCCCTGTGGGGACATCCTGCGCAGAGGAC
>CACXGR010000085.1 GCA_902767235.1 uncultured Lachnospiraceae bacterium
ACTGAGCGCAGGGATCGTCCCCGTGCACTTCTTAACAAGGAGCGGCCGCAGATCCATGGTCAGTATCTGGATCTGCGCCTCAAAGCGGTGCGCACGGGGCGCTTCGCTCATCACACACAGAACGACCGGCTCCCCGGGCGTTATGCGCTCTGCCACGGCGTCCGTATTCCTCGAGGCAAACAGGGCGGAAGTGAGCGGTGCAAAGAAGCGGGCCGCCATATAGTGCAGCGCCTTCCATCGACCGAAATAGTCAATGCTGGACCAGGAAGCCCCCGGCCAGATGTCGTTCAGCTGCCAGTAGAGGGCGCCCATGCATCTGCCGCGGTTCCTGCGCCAGTGCTCCACGCCGAAACGGATGGCACAGCCCTGCAGGACTTGGGAGACATAGAGAAGATCGCCGAAAGTGCGCGGATAGCGGAAGTTCGCCGAGAGATAGAACATGATCTTTCCGTTTGCGCTTGGATTTTTCTGATGGCTCTCCATCACCGGGGAGAAAATATTGAGATCCGGTTCTTTGGCAAAGGACCGGACAGTCTTCAGGGACGGGAAGGATTGGAAGCCGAACTCCGAGCAGAAGCGGAAGAGGTATTTCCTGTACTCGGTAAAGGGCTTCATACCGTGCCAGACCTCCCAGTAATGGACGTCTCCCCGGTCAGGGGAATCGGGGTCATCGAAGCCGCCTCCGCTGGAGGGACTGCTGGGCCAGAAGAAGGTATCCGGCGCACACTCCTTTACAATACAAGGAATGTATTCCTCAAACATTTTGGTGTAGTCCTCCCGAAGAGCCGGGGACTGCGCCAGGAAGTTTTCCCAGCTGAGCCATGCCGACTCCAGCTCGTTGTTTCCGCAGATCAGTCCCAGGCAGGCGTGGTGGCGCATGCGGGAGAGATTGTCCCGGATCTCGGCGCCGACGCTCTCGAGAAAATGCGCCGACGGGTCATAAATATGGCAGGCGAACATGAGGTCCTGCCAGAGGATCAGGCCACGCTCGTCGCACATGTCCATAAATCCTTCGTCGGGATACAGGCCGCCGCCCCAGACGCGGATGCAGTTGAATCCGGCCCTCACGCAGCTGTCCAGCAAAAATGCCTGCTGTTCCCGGCTGATCCGGGACAAAATACAGTCCTCCGGAATATAGTCTGCGCCCATGGTGAAGATCTTCATGCTGTTGACGGCAAAAGCAAATTCCGAGCCGCAGCGGTCCCTGTCAGTGGAGACGGTCAGGGTGCGCAGGCCGATGCGGCGGGTGACGCGGTCCTCTTCGGGGGCCCTCCCGGGCAGCTCGGAGCGCAGGACGACCTCAAGTGTATAGAGCGGCTGTTTGCCATAGCCGTTCGGCCACCAGAGCGCGGGGTCCTTGAGCAGAAAGACAGCACAGAAGTGATCGGCTCTCTTTTGTGCGATCACCTCGCCCGCGGGGCCGCGCAAAGTCACTTCCGCCGTGAGCGGCCCGCTGCAGCCCGGAGCCGCAAAAGAGACAGAGAGACCGACGCGCCCGTTTTCGGCACTGTGGTCCTGGCGGATCCGGACATCCTCGATCCGGCAGCGGTCATAGGCCTCCAGACGGATCGGCCGCCAGATCCCCATGTCGGGAAGCTTGGGGCCCCAGTCCCAGCCGGACATGCAGTGCGCTTTGCGAAGGTACTGGGACAAAGGGAGCGCGCCGGTCGTTATGGCGCTGTGGCGTTTCGACGGATCGGCCGTCTCTTGTGCCGCCTTTGAAGCGCGGATCGGGGACATCAGCTCTATGCGGATCCGGTTCGCGCCGGCGTGAAGATACTGCCGGACGGGAAAGCGCCAGGTCCGGTGCATATTGTCGACGGAAGCGACGGCCGTGTCATTCACAAAGACAGTGCCCGCCGTATCGATCCCCTCGCAGACCAGGTCAATATGACCGGCCGTAAGGAACGCTTCCTCAAGGCCAAAGCTTCGCTCGAAGCAGTAGTCCCTGTTCAGGACCGGCAGGACATCATATTCATTTCTGCCCTTGCAGGGATCCGGGACCGCACCGGCGTCAAGAAGCGCCGACAGGACGGAGCCGGGGACGTCGACGGGGTATTGCCGGGAGGAAGAGGCGGATTCGCGCAGTGTCCATGTGCCGCAGAGCGATTTCCTGATCATCAATATTACCTCCATGAAGAAAAAATGCCGGTTATTCTGTTTCAGTACCCGCTTTGCCGGCTTTCGCCCTCAGAGGCGGCAGAATAGTGTCGGGCACATAGAGATGACCGTACCCGGTACCCAGATCCAGATTCTTCTTGCGGGTGCCGTGAAAGTCGCTCCCGCCGCTGGGCAGAAGACCGCAGCGCTCCGCAATGCGGCTGAGATAAGCGGTGTCGGCGGGCTTATGAGTGCAGTAAAAGGTCTCGATCCCGACAAGACCGATGTCCCTCAAGGAGGAGACCAGTTTTAAGAGATCCTTATCACTCATCTTGTACTGAAGGGGGTGAGCCAGGACAGGGACAGCGCCGTACCTCAGAAGAAAGCCCACGGCGTCCTGCGGCGATATTTTCTCCCGGGGCACAAAACAGGGACCGTCGTCTCCGATGAGCTTTGTAAAGGCCTCATCGATGGAGGAGATCATCCCGCGGTCCAGCAGGTACTGGGCGAAATGGGCGCGTGTGATTACAGTGCCGGGAAAAGCTCTCTCCAAAGCCGCCATGGTCACCGGATATCCGGCCTTTGTGAGGAGCCGGCCCATCTTCCGGTTGCGCAGGACCCTGGCGTCGGCGAATTCCCTGAGTTTTTCTGTAAAAGACGGATTGCGCCAATCGATGAAGAGCCCCACGATGTGGATGTCCCTGCCCTTATACTCCGTGGAGAGCTCCACGCCCGGGATCAGTTCCGGGACAGGCAGAGCCCGGGCGTCGTCACGGCCGGGGCCAGACGCCTGCGCTTTGAGCGCCCGGACCGCCTGCACTGCCTCGGCGATGCCGTCAGCCGTGTCGTGATCCGTGAGCGCGATGGCGGACAGACCTTTCTTATGAGCATACTGCACCAGTTCCGCGGGCGTGAAAGTCCCGTCGGACCTGGTGGAATGTGTGTGAAGATCGATCGGATGCATAAAAACTCCTTACACATAGTGTAAACCGGCAGCAGCCGGCTGCATATGCAGCCGGCTGCTTTATCGTCGCGCGGATCAGTTGCTGTCCTCTTCGCGGACTGCTTCGTAGATCGTTCTCTTTCTGGCGTCCGCATTGTTTGCAAGATAGTCATCATAAGTGGTGACCTTGTCGATGATGCTGCCGTCGGGCAGGATCTCGATGATGCGGTTGGCCGTCGTCTGTACGACCTGGTGGTCGCGGCAGGCGATGAGCTCGACGCCGGGGAACTTGATCATGCCCTCGTTCAGGGCGGAGATGGATTCC
>CACXGR010000086.1 GCA_902767235.1 uncultured Lachnospiraceae bacterium
CCGCAAAGCGCGCACAAACAAGATGGTGATGAAGACGCGCTCCGCGCGGCTTCCAAAAATGCGAGCCTCGTTGTGCGAGCATTTTTTTACTATTTATTCTCCCGGCGGTAGCGGGTCGGAGAGACGCCGAAGCGCTTCTTGAACACGTAGCTGAAGTAGGCCGGATCCGAGTACCCCACCTGCGATGCGATCACATACGTCTTCTCATCCTTTTCGATCAGAAGCTGCACAGCCTGCTCCATGCGGTAGTCCGTCAGGTAGTTGATGAACGTTTTGCCCGTCTCTTTTTTGAACGTGGTGGAAAAGTAGGCAGCGCTGACGCCGAGAATGCCGCAGATCTTGTCGATCGTGAGCTCCTGGTCCCCGTAGTTGTCGCGGACATAGTCGATCGCACGGGTGACAAAAGACTGTGCGCCGTCCGTCCGGATATTCTGCAGCTGTTCCTGCATCTTTATGCCGACTTCGCTCAGCCAGCCTGTGAGCTGCTCCGTATCCATATTTGTGACATTCCTGAACAGGCTCTCGTCCTCCCCGAAGATCGGCTCCGTCTCGATCCGGTTGCTGATGGCAAAGCGGTAGAGGGAGCTGACCAGCTCCATGACCATAAAGCGATGCGTACTCAGGGAGACGGCGCCTGCCGTCATTTCCTCCACATAGTCCCGCGCTTCCTGCTTCACGGTCTCGGGCGTGCCCATTTTCACCGCTTTGAAAAGCGACAGCAGCTTTTTCTGCGTATTGTCCGCATTCCTCTCCTCACCGGGCGCGATCTCCGTGATATTGATCGCTTTCCCTGCGCCGTAGAGCGCCCGGTAGGACACCGCCTCTCTGGCTTCCCGGTAGGACTCGGGAACTTCAGAGAGATCACTGCAGATCTTTCCGATCCCGATGGTCACCACAGCCTGGCTGACGTGCCTGGCCATGCGGCAGAAACTCTCCGCCTCATCCGTGATCCGCGTGACATCTTCCTCCGATGCGCAGGGCACAATGGCGACGATATTCCCCTCGTGAGGGAATAGTCTCGCATTCCACTTGCCGGCCAGCCTCTCCCCGGCCAGGCGCTTCACGGACTCTGACAGAAGCACGGCGCTGATCCCCTCCGGCAGCTGCGTTGTGCTCGTGTGGATCACCACCGCCACAAACAGCGGTCCCGCCATATCGATCTGATAGTCCCGCAGATAGCGCGCGATCTCATTCCCGGGCAGCCTTCCCTCCACCAGTGTGGAGTAGAAATTCTCCTGCAGGAGCGGAAGGCTCTCCATATAGTAGTCCCTGAGCTTCTGCACATTCCGCTTCTCGTCCAGCTCCTGGTCCAGCGATCTTTTGATCTTGGTAAAGATCCTGCGCAGCTCCTCCGCATCCACGGGCTTCAAAATATACTCCTCCACCTCGAGCCGGATCGCCTCTTTGGCGTACTCGAATTCATCAAATCCGGAGAAAAACAGGATCCTCACATTGGGGTACATGAGCTTTAAATTCCTCGCCAGCTCCATGCCGTCCATATAGGGCATCTTGATGTCGGTCAGCACCACATCCGGCACCTCGCTGTCCACCAGGTCCAGCGCCTCGATCCCGTTGTGGGCATATCCCATCACACGAAATCCCATGCTCTCCCAGTCGATCTTTTTCATCATCGCCCGGATGACATCCTCTTCATCGTCCACCATAAGGACAGAGTACATGCTCATCTCTCACTCCTTCTCTTCGCGCGGCGCCCCGGCAGTCAATAGTACTTGTCGTTGACCTTCTTCCAGAGCACAAATATGATCACGACCCAGACCGCCATCTGCACCAACGCGATCGTCGGATCGATCATTTCCAGAACGGCCATCAGAAAAGATCCCGCGGCAAAAAAGAGGATCAGTTTTCCCGTATCCCTGCAAAATCCCTCTTTGTCCTTGGGCTCCGGCTTATTCTTGCCCAAAACGCCCCGGATGTCCTTCTTGACCATCACCACATAGGCAAAATAGAGTGCGATCCCCCCGATCAGCAGCGAGACTCCGCTGTGTTCAAAGATTTGTGACAACATACTTTTCTTCCTTTCCCTTTCAACCGGCTGCTGTAAAACGCCGCTCTGCCTCGCATTCTCGAGGCATCGGACACAAATATCATACTACGTTTGCAGGTGCCCTAGCAATGGCGGCGGGGATCAGAGCCAAAAATGGGGCTCATCCGTCCCTTTCCAATCCCTTTCCAATCAAAAGGCTGCCGCCCTAAGAAAACTTAGTGCGACAGCCAATTTTTTACTCAATTCCGTCACATAGAAGCAGATAATTACTTCTTCGCGACGTACTTTCTGATATCCAGAGAGATCGCGATGTAGATGATGATACCAAGGGCGATCCACTGTGCGTTCGCGTTGACGCCAAGGAACTGCAGTGCCGCTTTCAGGAACTCGAAGACGGCAACACCGATGACTGCCGATGATACTTTGCCTCGTCCGCCGGTAACGGAGACGCCGCCGATGGTGCAGGCTGCGATCGCTTCCATCTCGTAACCAAGACCGAGGTTAACGGATGCGCCGCCGGACTTGGCGCCCAGCATGAAGCCGGCCAGGCCGTAGAAAGCAGCTGCCTTCGCATAGATGATGACCATGGTAAGCTTGACCGGAACACCGGCAACTTCTGCCGCCTGCGGGTTGGCACCGATCGCGTACATATACTTGCCGTGACGGGTCATGTTGAAGATGAACCATGAGATCGCGCCGATGATGATCGCGATCCATACCAGATACGGGATCATCAGGAATCTGCCGGATGCCAGATTTGTGTACGCTGTCACGTATCCGCCGAGGGGTGTCGCGTTGGTCACGATGAGGTTCAGACCATAGACGATCTCCATCATAGCCAGTGTGGAGATGAAGGGCGGTACCGAAAGGAAAGCGATGAAGGAGCCTGTTACTGCACCGAAGCATGCGCATACGAGCATGACGACGATGGCAGCCAGGAAAACGTTCATGGGCTTTCCGCCCTGGATAAAACGTCCGGAATAGTCAGCCTTCTGCAGCAGGATACCTGCAAGGCAGCCGCCCAGACCGATGATACGTCCTGCGGACAGGTCGCACCCTGCGGTGATGACGCAGCCGGCGATGCCGAGTGCTATGACCAGACGGGCGGACATGTTCAGCAGCAGGTTCAGCAGGTTGGACGGGGACAGGAAGTTGGGCGATTTGATCCCTGTAAATGCAACCAGG
>CACXGR010000087.1 GCA_902767235.1 uncultured Lachnospiraceae bacterium
CGCGCCGCTCTTATTTCTCCTGCGGGCAGAGACCACGACACCGGTGACACCGGCAATGATGACCAGGACCGCCGCCGGGATCTTGACAGGGAGGGCGCCGGAAAAAGCGTTCAGCACAAAGATCAGAAGGTAGAGGAACAGCGAGAAAGCGTCGACGACCGAGCTCTTCCACAGGCGGAGCACCGCCTGAACGATCAGGACACAGACGCAGACGCGGATGCCGGCGAAAGCGTGCTGCACAATGGGCTGTTCCGCGAAGTTCGTCAGGAAAGCCGCTATGATCAGGATGATGGTAACGGGTCCTGTGAGGAAGCCGGTCGTTGCGCACAGCGCGCCGGGAATTCCCTTTTTCTTCTCTCCGATGAAAGTAGAGACGTTCAGCGCAATGATGCCGGGCGTGCACTGCCCGATGGAAAAATAGTCCCGCAGGTCATCCATGGTGGTCCAGTGTCTTTTGTCCACCAGTTCTCTCTCCAGGATCGGGAGCATCGCATAGCCTCCGCCAAAGGTGACGCAGCCGATCCGGGCAAATGTGATATATAGATCCAGAAGTTCGTTCATTGTAAGCCTTTCTGAGCGTTCCTGTTACATCGTAAACTGAATAAAGCAGAACACCGCGTAGATCACCAGAAGAATGATGCCCTGCGCCCTGGTGAGCCTGCCGCGGATCAGCGTCGGGATCGTCAGGATGGACATGACGAGCATCATCACCGGGATCTCCAGGATGAGGCTGGCGTTCTGTCCCATGAAGACGGCGCTCTGCGGCACATCAAAGGGCGCCAGTGTGACGGAGACGCCGCTGACCAGCACCAGGTTGAAGACGTTGGCGCCGATGACGTTTCCGAGAGAGAGGGCTCCGTGCCCTTTGGCCAGGGAGGTGATCGCGGTGACCAGCTCCGGAAGACTCGTTCCCAGCGCCACAAATGTAAGCGCGATGACCGATTCCGGAACGCCCAGCGCCGCTGCGATCAGTGTCCCGTTGTCCACGAGGAGATGGGCGCCGACTGCGATCAGGGCTGCGCCGGCGACCAGGAAGAGCACTATTTTGCCCATGGGCATGTCTTCTTCCGCTTCTTCCTCATCGGAAGAAGATTGCGGCTGCGGGCTGTTCTTCATGGAGTGGACATTGACGATCATGTAGATGACAAAGACGGTCAGCATGACGAGTCCCACCGGCCTTGTGAAGCGGCCCATGAAGTAAGCGGCCACGCAGTAAATGGCAGCTGCTATGTAGAAGAAAGCGACCGGGACCTTCAGCGTCTTCGGGTCGGCCGGGCCGGGCTTCACCGCGATGGTAATGGCCGCGATCAGCGCCGTATTGCAGATGACAGATCCGATGGCGTTTCCGTATGCGATCTCCCCGTGTCCGGATAAGGCGGACATGGTGGAGACCATGACCTCGGGAAGGGTGGTCCCGATCGAGACGACCGTTGCCCCGATCAAAAGCTCCGGGAGCTTGAATTTTCTTGCCAGCGCGCTGGCGCCGTCGACGAACCAGTCGCCTCCCTTGATCAGGCAGACGAGACCAACAACAAATAACAATATCGGTTTGAGCATCGTTTCCTCCGTTTGAAATGTCGGCACTTTTCACATCACCGCCGGTTTTGTGCTTCTGTTTTAGAGCTTATCCGCGATCGCCTGCAGGTAAGGCTTTGCCTCATCTCCGGCGATCCCGTAGTCCTTCTCCTTGTAGTTCCATAGCGCGCGGCCGATGGCGTACTTTTCGAACACTTCATGGATGTCCGCCAGCCAGCGCACCGCGTCCTCGCGGCAGGCCCGGTCGATGACGCCGTACTCCCCGCAGTAGAGCGGGATGTCTCTCTCCACGGCCGTCCGGATCGCCGGCTCGAACAGTCCGGCAAAAAAGTCCGGGCCGATGGGTCTTACGTCCTCGTCGAGGATCACGCTGAAACCGCATGTGTTGAGTCTTCGGGCCGCTTCGCGGTACTCCTCGATCGGCTTTGGATATCCGATGCGGAAGTCCAGAGGCATGTTCTCGACCCAGTAGGCGCCCTGGTGCGTGAAGATCAGGGGCTCATAGCAGTGGAAGGTGTAAGCCACCCTGCGGTCCGGCGTATCGGCCAGCCAGGGGACAGCCGTCACGGCATTGTAATTCACACCGCCGAAGATGATCCAGGTATCGGGTGCGAACGCGCGGATCGCCTCGATCGCCCGAAGCGCGATGCCGTTCCACAGATCCCTTACCTCGACCGCCACGATCTCGTTGAGCAGCTCATACGCCACTACGTCTGTGTCCGCGCTGTAGCGCTTTGCGATCGTCCGCCACATATCCAGAAAGCGCTTCTGCCGCGCCGGATCGGTGAAAAAGGCCAGCTTGTCGTCCTTGTCCAGCGGGTCAAAAGAGTATCCGTAGGTCTTGTGGATATCGAGGATCATATGCAGGCCGTTCGCCCTGCACCACTGCACGCAGTTGTCGATGTAATGATAGCCCTCCTCGATGGGCTGGCCGTCCTCGGTCTCGATGACCGTGTAATCCACGGGCACGCGGACGTGGTCGAGTCCCATGCCGGCGATGCGGCGGATATCTTCCTCCGTGATAAAGCTGTCAAAATGCTCCTTTGTCGGGGCATCAAACTGGGAGAGCCATCCGCCCAGATTGACGCCTCTCATATATCCTTCCATGCCTCTCATATTCACAACTCCTTTTCTATCTTCTGCAAGATCTTTGCCATTTCCCCCGCAAAAGTTTCGTGCCCTTCTTCCGACAGGTGCACGCCGTCAAAGGAAAATCCAAGATCCCACGACGACGCGTCCGCCCAAAAGATTCCCCTGCCCGCCGCCAGCGCCCTGTAATGCTGTGCAAGGCGGATGCTCTCCTTCCTGCAGCCATTGGCATATGCGGCGTCCCCCCTCACAAACGGATCCGTGCAGGAGGGATCGGTAAAGCGAATCTGGGGAGGCGCGATCAGAAGGATCTTCGCGGTGAGCGATTCCTGTGCGCTGTCAAGCAGCTTCTGCATTCTGGCAGCCACTGCCGGCGAGTACGGATGCCTCTGGTTCAGCAGGTCGTTCGTTCCGAGCATGACGGCAAACAGATCCATCGGCCCGTCCGCTTTCACAGCATCCAGCGCAATCTCGATGCTGTAGGCATTTCCGGGGATCATTCTGCCCGGCATTCCGTCCGCGGCGATCTCCCATTCTCCCGCAAGGCGCTCTGCCAGAATACCCGTCCAGCGCTGCTGCCGGGGATAGCGGCCTCCCATAAATCCCGCGGGATCATATCCATACGTATTGGAATCACCGTAAAAGAGGAC